>CAYQRA010001045.1:0-2141 GCA_964419315.1 uncultured Saprospiraceae bacterium
TTTCGTCTTTTCGTCTTTTCGTCTTTTCGTCTTTTTGTCCTTTTGTCCTTTTGTCCTTTTGTCCTTTAAAAAATTAAACCTCCAAAGCCTGTTCTATATCCGCAATAACATCATCCACATGTTCCAAGCCAATGGATAATCGAATAAGGCCATCGGTTATTCCTAATTTTAGTCGTTCTTCTTTTGGCAATTTGGAATGCGTTGAAGTTGCGGGATGCGTCGCAATGGTTCGAGTGTCACCCAAATTAGAACTAAGACTTAACAACTTCATACTATCCAAAAATCGTTGACATTGAGTCAGTCCTCCATTTAATTCTATGGTTACTAAACCACCGCCATGTCGCATCTGTTTTTTGGCAATTTTTTGCATGGGATGCGTATCCAAAAAAGGGTAATTTACTTTTGTGATTAACGGATGAATGGACAAGTGATTGGCTATTGTAAGGGTATTGTTACAATGTCGATCCAAACGTACGGCTAAGGTCTCCAAACTTTTGGAAAGCACCCATGCATTGAATGGAGAAAGGGAAGGCCCAGTTTGTCGATTAAATTTCCTAATGATTTCTATTAAGTCTTTTCGACCTGCTACAAGGCCGCCCAATACTCGTCCTTGCCCATCGATAAATTTGGTAGCGGAATGCGTTACCAAATCAGCACCATATTTTATTGGGGTTTGTAAATATGGGGTCGCAAAACAATTGTCTACATTGAGTATCAAGTCATGAGATTTGGCGAAAGCCGAAACCCACTCTAAATCTATAATGTCCAAACCGGGATTGGAAGGGGTTTCTATGAAAAGCATTTTGGAGTTGGGCTGAACTGCTTTGGCCCATGAATCGGGATCACTGGAATCTACAAATGAATAGGTGATGCCCCACTTCGGAAGATAATTACTAAGTATCTGATAAGAAGAACCAAAGAGGGCTCTGGATGCCAAGATGTGATCGCCACTTTGCAAAAGGGCAGCCATACTTGAAAAAATAGCGGCCATTCCACTGGCCGTAGAAATGGCATCTTCGGCACCTTCTAGTGCCTTCATTTTATGTTCAAATTCGGTGCAACTTGGATTGGAATACCGACTGTAAATATTTCCTTCTTCTTCACCCGCAAACATGGCGCGCATTTGTTCTGCATTTTCAAAAACGAAACTGGAGGTTGGGAATATCGGTGTACTATGTTCCCGATGTTGGGTTCGTTCCGTTTGTAAGCGAATGGCTTTGGTCTCAAATTTCATTTCTGCATTTTAGCAGACTTTAAAGTCTTGGATGACGGTTGTTTTTTGGTTAGGTGCTTTTAGCTTTTAGTCATTGGCTTTTAGCGGATAATAAAAATTTGCTTAAAGCAAAAAGCTAGTATCATGTTACTTCCTCAACGATCTCAAAACTGTATGTAATTTTTGCCGTTTTTTCTAAAGCTTTGGAAACCGAACAGTATTTTTCGACCGAAAGTGAAATGGCTTTTTCTACTTTTTCTGGCTTCAAATTTCCCGAAAGGATGAAATGTAAATTAATGGATTGAAACTCAGAATACGTTTCCAATTTGACCTTATCCGCTTCTACTTCTACACGCAAATCTTTCAAGTCTTGCCGCATCTTTTTTAGCAACATGACAACATCAATCGAACTACAACCGGCCGCTGCCATCAACAATAATTCCATGGGTCGGACGCCTTTTCCTTCACCTCCAATATCAGGTGATCCATCCATGTGGATGCTATTTCCGTCTTCGTTGGTCGATTCAAAATGCATCGCATTATTGAGTCTTTTTAAACTTACTTTCATGATCCTTTTATTTTGACGGGCAAAGATAGCTATTACAAACGCACAAAATCGTCATAATAAGGATATATTTTACGCCTAATTTTAGTACTTATTTAACTAAAACACATGAAGAATTTACCATATTCTATTGCCTAAGCCATATATTAGGGCTACCTTTACACACAATTAAGAATTAGTCGTTCAATGTTAGCACTCTCCCCATTCCGAAAGTTCTATGATTTTACCGGCTACTATTTTGTATTTTTTTCACTTTTAATATTTTTATAATGAATATTTTTGTAGCCAAGCTAAATTTCAGAACCGAAAGCGAGGAACTGAGAGCAGCTTTCGAAGAATTCGGAACTGTTGATTCCGCTAAAG
>CAYQRA010001046.1:0-2138 GCA_964419315.1 uncultured Saprospiraceae bacterium
CAAAATCTGCTGCGCCATTTTCCAAACGAGCCTGAATCTGTCGACTACAATCTGGCCCCATCGCGGGCCCTGCTTTCTGTGGTCGCTGCATGTGGTCTTCATACCATTGTACAACCTTTTGATCTAGAGGATACTTAGGAGAAAAAGCCATCTCAGAATAATTAAGCGTCAACAACAAAGCACAGCTAGCTTTCTTTATTTTCTGGAGAAAATGATCTAATTGTTCCCAAGTAAACAAATCGAAAAAAGCACTCGCCATTACTAAGTCCAAACTAGCTAAATCTACCAATTCTTCTATCGCTTCAAAAGAACCAGCCAATACCTCAATACCAATAGCTCCCTCTGCTCGATCTATGCGCAAACGATTTTCTTCCAGCAAAGTTGAATAATTCTTGGCTTTAGCTTCTTGCTCAATCCGTTGCAAACTTGCTTTTAGCAAACGAGGATCATGGTCTACAAAAATCCAATGCTGGGCAACAGGCAATGCCTCAAAAAAATGCAAAAAATTAGCGCCGGTTCCTGAACCAATATCCAAAAATTGTACTGCTTGATTCGAGGTAGAAGGAAGCGTTTTTAAAAAGGCCATAGCGGCCTGATCAACGTTGCGATTTCTTGCGGCTTCATCGAAAGGAAATCGGGTATTGAGCCAAGTGGTATCAAAGGCATTTTCGGGCATGAGATATTCTCTTTTTATTTGGGTTAAAAATTCTTCCGCAGCAGTGAACCAACTGCGTTTTTCCACTAGGGATAATTGATAGGCCGCGTGAGCATAAGATTTTTGTACCTCTACCATTTCAGTCCAATCTTGCAAAGCCAAAACCAAGGCTGACAAAGAAGTAAAACTAGCACCATTGCCATTTTGGACATGGCGCTGAGCATGACCTCCTTCTAAGACAAACAAGGGTAATGCAGCAGCCACCGCTTCTTGCAATGCCATCCCAAATGTTTCCATGGTCGACGCAGAAACCAAAGCATCCGCTTCTTGGTATTTTTCTAAAACCAACTTTTGACCTACCGCCCCCAAGAAGCTCACTTGTGCCTTTTTTTCCAGAGCTAGCCCTTTCCAAAAATCCAAACAGGCAGTCGCATAATTTTCATCCAACGTAAGGTCTCCAATAATCTGTAAGTGAAAACCACTTGGCCAAGAGTGCTGACTCCATTCTTGCAAAAAAGGCAAGATGCCTTTGCGAGGAAGCAGGTTTCCGACCATTAAAACAGTTCCTTGATATTCCCTGTTTTCTTTTTCTTTTTCTTGCTCAGAAAGCGTCAATGCTGGTAGTACTTCGATCAATGCTCCCTGCAAATTCAAAGTCTCTTTGAGGTATTGAATGGTAAAACTACTGGTTCCTAAAAAACCATCAAAAGCTTGTAATAAGTTCTTTTCTCTAATCAGCATTTCCTGCCTTAGTTCCTCTGTCTTCGCATCTAAGGAAGCCAAATGGTGAACGATTAAAAAGCACTTCGCTTTGTACTTTCTCGGATCAAATTGCGCTAAAAAAAGAGTATCTACAAAAACTAGAGTTTGGAAATCAGATAGATTTAATTCTTGCGGATCATGACTTACCTTTAAATCCTTCACTTGAGCCTGTAAAGCTTTGATTAGCTGCGCATTATAGATATTCCCACCAGAGGAAAAAGTCTTAGGATCGGGGATCAGGAAATGTATAGGACGGTTTGAAAAAAACATCGTATGCTAACTTACAGCTCCTGAAAAACCAGCCCAGGCTACATGGGATTCTCCTAAGGTAATTTTCAATTGTCCAGAAAATTTTCCTTGCAAAGCTTTTGCCATTTGGCTATGGATGTATTGAGCCAAAAATTCTGTGGTGGTCAGGTGTTCTTTAAATTGTGGTAGCTCATCTAGGTTTTGATAAGCCAGTGGTTGTAACACTTCTTTTAATACTTCGCTGGCCAATCCGATATCAATAACGATATTATTTTCATCCACATTGGGAGATTGAAAATCTGCATCAACTACATAGGTCGCGCCATGCATATTTTGCGCGGGGCCAAAAACTTTACTGGGTAAAGAATGGGCAATCATGATGTGTTCTCTGATTCTGACGTTATACATATTATGGTTTTACTGTTTTACTGTTTTATTGTTTTATTGTTTTATTGTTTTGATTTTTTCTGTG
>CAYQRA010001047.1:0-2137 GCA_964419315.1 uncultured Saprospiraceae bacterium
TTTTGCTTCTTATTTTTGGTTGACCACGGGATTTGTCCAAGAACGATATTTTTTTAAAACTTTCTACTCTACATGTCATTAAATAATCTCCTCGCCTGTCGATTAAAATTATCCCCCATCCGGCTATTGTCTATAAAATTACTGGTACTCGCATCATTAGGTGCATCGCGATACAACTCCACTTCCCATTGCGGATTATTCACTTCGCCACGAGCGGTTGAATGCAGCGTTACATAATTTCCTCCATCGAGAGAAGCATTATAAAAGATAAATTTCACATTATTTTGCTGAGTTACCGGAAATTCATAATACACCCAGATTTCGTACGGTGGTGCACTAGGGTCATTGTCTACCGATACAATATCATTGGGCTTTCCGTACTTCATAAAAGTATATCCTCGATCTGTTTCAAAACCAAAACCAAAACCGGATTTGTATAACTTATCCACGGCGCGAGCCACTTCCATGTATTTTTCATAAGTGGCGCCCGGATCATTTGGGTTTTGTCCGGCCCAGAAAGAGAATAGAAATCTTCGCTTCGCTTCAAGCTCATTGCTGGCGATCACCATATTGAGTATTTCTACATCCGCATTTTTTACATTCATTGCGATTGCACGCAAACTATATTCCAAGGCTTCGGCATCCAAATTCCTGACGAATTCTTGTTTTAGATCAAGTCCTGCGACTTCTGATTCATCGAGTAAAGGATTGGCGCGTTGGAAGAACATTTTTTTACTACTCAATAATTCATCTTGGCGATTCCGTACCTCGATAACCAAATTGTAATTTCCCGATCTCAACTCCATGATATTTTTTTGTACCAAAAGAACATTGACGGGTTTGGGGCTTTGTTTTTTATTACCTAGAATTACCATTTTTGTTTTTCCGTTGCTTTCTATTTTTTCTACAAAATAGCGGATCAAAAATTCTTCGGTCAACACCTGATCGGTATTGTAAATTTCATTATAGAAACTAAGTCGAGCAGCATTTCTACCATAAAAATTAAAAGGTAGACTTTCGAGGTAAAAGCCATTTTTGGTAAATTCAGAAGGAACCGGATCTTCTTTAAAAGAGGAAAGCAACTGGATATCCGATTGCTCAATTTTATCCTTACTAAAATCCATCGTAAAGACCTTTTTAAAACTCTTGGCATTATCGGCCATATTCAAATCATTGACCGATACTTCCAATTCATAAGCACCATCTTCTAATCCAAAACGTCGCTGATCTATAAAATCAGTTGGAAAGGCACCAATGGGACTGTTCAATCGATATTTATCGTATTTGACAATCTGATCGTATTGTTTAAACAGAATAATAACTTCCACACTTGCCTGATACTGGCCGCTATCAATCGTAATAAAATTGACCGTATTTCCCACCAAATGCAGGTAAACTTCCGCGTAGTTTTGTTCTGGACTTTTGAAAGTCGCATAGGCAATACTCGCATCCAAGGCTTGCATGCTCGTAAAAGACAGTAAAAAGAACAAGAAGGGCAATATTGATTTTTTCATTGGTCTATTTTTATTTTAAGCTAAAACCATATGGAATCTGCCTAACTCCCGGCAGGCTTCCCATGATTTGTCAGGTTTTTAATTATTCTAGGACTTTAAGTCTCTTTTTTCCTGTCTTTAAAGATAACGTGAAAAAGAGATTTCTTCAAACCCAAATGAGGGAATAAGTCAGGATGCTAACAGTTGGGAGGGAGTTTTTGAGTTAGGTAGGTAATTTATTGGTGTGGTAAACCTTCGGTTGCCCCTAAAAGAAGAAGAGTGGCGCAATTTTCTAAAATTCAAAATAGTAGATATTTACTTTATAAGGTACTGTAGGAGGAAGAAAGAATGATCCAATTCAGTACCACTGGAAACTTAGACCTTTTCTTTTTCCTAAAAGCGTTTATTCTCCTCTTTCTAGAGTCAGGTTAAAATCCATTTCCTGTAAGGTCGTTGAAATTACCAATTCCTTGGCGTCAATTTTATCAATCGTGTATTCTAGAGGTGGTGTACTTTTTTGTAATATCTTATTCCCCGATAGCTCAAAAGGCGTTTCCATATCGCTACCGAGTAGGTTGGTCGACAATTGTCCAGCATCAGAAAAGCGAAAAGTAGTCAAGGATGGACGGAACTCCACTCCGGCA
>CAYQRA010001048.1:0-2134 GCA_964419315.1 uncultured Saprospiraceae bacterium
TTAGTCGCTTTTTGCTTCTTATTTTTGGTTGACCACGGGATTTGTCCAAGAACGTAATTTATTTTTTTTCGCTCTTCTAAGAGAACAAGCTAATTTCTAGGAAAAATAAAAATCAGCCGGAACTCAAGGGTGTTTTAGTTTTTAATAGCTTTGAATCTTTCTTTGTTAAAAAAAAGGAGATTTGTTGTTGAAGCAATTGGGTAAAACCAAAAGGGTTTTATAAAAGCCTTATCCCCGGGATTATAGTTTATCTAGTTTATATAATTTGTATTTTTCAATGACATCAATTAGCTTTTTTGCATAATGCTTATCTGTGGCATAACCGGCTTTTTTAAGGCCTTCGGCCCATTTGTGATAATCTAACTGATGAACTTTTAGCTTTTTATATCGATCAATTTGCAAAAGCTCACTGTGTTCGCGCCAACTTTCCATAGGGCTTTCAAATACTCGAAACATATCGTATTGACCATCATCGGCATAATTTCTACAAGTACATCCTAGGCATTTGGCTTTACACTTTATACCGAAGTGGTTATTGCTTTGCAAAGCAAGTTTGCTTTGTCCGGCTCTACTTTCAATCATGGCTTGAGCCATCTTAATACTAGCAGGAACACCATATTTTTTCATTTCATCTACGGCTATTGGTGCATATTGTCTGATAAATGCTTTTGCCTTTTTGTTTTGGATCATGGAGGCTGATACCGGAGCAAGATCACTTTGAAAAGCTGCGGCTTGGGCGTCACCACCTCCACCATTTCGATCCGTGCCAATGATGGATAAAGGAGCTTGTAAGGCCACATTAAACTGCATATCTTTTACCAATAGAACATAAGCCGCTAATGCCAAAATGGCTAGTCTAAACCAAGGGATTTCTACCTCACCCAAATATTTCTTCCACAAAACAAAAAATCGATGCTTCAGGGCTATAGTTAATCTTTGAACCCCTAGCCATACCCGATGGAGTAGAATTTCCAATACAGGTGTCGTTTGCTCCTCCCTAGGCAGGGGCTCTTGTTCCACGTATAGGGAACTCTCCTTGGGTTCTTGAAAATCTAAAGGCTCTGGCACTCTTTTATCAAAAATGATCAGAGGAATATTAGTCTTAGCTTTTCTCATGGTAAAATGGTTTTGAGAAACTTTGTAAACTTGAAAAATTAAAAGACCCGATGGAGAAGGCTTAAGGGGTAGAATTATTTTTTCAAGCTTACTTATCGTATCTTGAGTGACTTATTTAAACATTATTGTTGTGTTGCGTATCAAGCACATTGCAAATATAAAACAAAAAGTTTTATTAAGTCAAACTTTTTAAAACAAATATTTTTAAAAATATGGCAGACTTTACAGAAAGTATTGTAAATCAACGGTTTAAAGTTGTTTATGAAAGTTTGTTTAAAACAAAACAAATTCGAGGTAAATCTGATCTAGCTAATAAATTGGGCACTTATAACCATGTGATCAACAGTATTTTAAAGGGACAACGGAACATTACCGTCGAACAATTAAGCAAATTGTTTGAATTTTATCAGGTCAATGCCAATTACCTTTTTGGGATCAGTAACAATATGTTTTTACAAGGAGGTGCTTCTGCTTCTCTGCCCACCCATAGAATGGCAAAGGAAGCAATCGGTGGTCGCCAAAATATCGTCTTGGTTCCCGATCGCGCCCTGGCGGGCTATGCACTACAGCACCAAGAAGCTGATTTTCTCGACGCCTTACAGCATTTTTCTATCCCCAATATGGAAGGCCATTTGATCGCTTTCGAAATCAGTGGCGATAGCATGATGCCGACTATTACGAATAGAGATATTGTGGTTTGTGAAAATGTAGAAAGGGGAGTGCCTTTAATTGATAATCAAGTGTATGTAGTCGTGACGGATGTCGTCGTTGCCAAACGTATCCAACAGGTCAAGGAAGAAAAACGATTGCGGCTTATTTCGGATAATGATTTGGTTTATAAACCTTATGAAATTGAATTGGAGGAAATTCGACAAATCTTAAAAGTGAAATGTCGATTGACGGATCATGCGATTGGCTAGTAGAAGATCATAAGCGCGATTCTTTTAATGGATAATGGATTTGCGGTTCGCAGTGTAGGATATGCGGCTCCTGAATTTTGGGAGACCATACATCGTAT
>CAYQRA010001049.1:0-2131 GCA_964419315.1 uncultured Saprospiraceae bacterium
GGATGCCGATTTCTTTTATCCAAAATCAGAAAGGTAAGTTTGTAGCAATTACCGAGGAACTAGGATATGCCAATTCCAATGGATGGTATTTTGCAATCCATGCCGATGATTTTGATGGCGATGGCGATTCGGATTATGTCGTAGGGAATCTTGGACTTAATTATAAATATCAAGCTAGCCCCGAAGAAACCTTTGATGTCTATTGGAAGGATTATGATGAAAATGGACAAGGAGATATTGTCTTGGGCTATTATAATAATGGAATTCAATTTCCAGTCAGAGGAAGACAATGCTCTGCGGAACAAATTCCAAACATTAAGAAAAAGTTTGTAGACTATAATAGTTTTGCCCAAGCGTCCTTAAAAGACATTTATTCTAGCACCGCTTTAGCCAAAGCAGATTTGCATTATCAAGTCCGTTCGTTTGCTAGCGTATACCTAGAAAATAAAGGAGCTTCGAATTTTGAAAAAAGAAATCTACCTAATGAAGTTCAACTTTCTGCCATCAATAAAATTTTGTCAGAAGATATAGATGGGGACGGCGATCAAGATTTATTAGTCGCTGGAAACTTGTTGGTTTCAGAAGTGGAAACCAAAAGAAATGATGCTTCGATTGGCGCCGTATTATTGAATGATGGCAAAGGTGATTTTAAACCGCTCCCTTTTTCTAAGTCTGGATTTATTGCATCGCAAGATGTGAAAGATATGATTTTAATGAAAATGCCAAAAGACAAATTGGTGATTATTGCGAATAATAATGCATCAATTGGTGTATTAAACCTTAACCTTTAAATGACTCAATTATGAAATTATTAAAGCATACCCTTTGTGCTGTGATTTTTATATCACTGCTGGCAGCTTGTTCAAAAGAGGATAACAGCGCTGTCGTTTTACCCCAACCGACGGTTGCCTTTACGGCCACTCCTTTAGTGGATAATCCAAACTATATTGTTTTAGAAAATCAAACAACTGGAGAGCAAGTTTTGAGTGCTTGGAAATTTAAAGCAGATGCTGGTTTTATAAGAGATGAAGAAGGATTGGATACCGTTTATTATGCCTTAGCCGGAACCTACACCGTTACCCTTGCTGCAAATAATGGCTCTGGGGTAGTAGAAGTTTCTAAAGATATTATCATTGAAAATGATGATTTCGTTCCCTCTGATCCTGATGCCTGTTTGGTATTGGTAGATTGGGAGTCTGGAGAAGACGAAGGTTGGAACGAATGGGGACAAGCTGCTTCGGTAGTGGACAACCCAGAACCAAACGCTGTCAATTCTTCCAGCAAAGTGATGAAGTTGGGACAAAAAGCAGGCGGCGCTTTTTCTGCTTCGGCAGTAAAATCTGGAGCGGTCGCATTCAACGACAAAACGCTTAAGGTTACCATCGACGCTTATTTCGAAGAAGCAGGAGAACTCAAATTACAAGTGGAAGGAGATTTCAATACAGGATACTTTTTGCCAGTAGAACCGGGCGCTTGGGTAACGATTGAATATGACCTCGTTGGAGAAATTAAGAGTGGCGTGGATTATCCTTGGATCTTGATTCAGTCAAGCACCGAAGGAGATTACTACATTGATAATGTAAAATATTTTGCGACAGATATTGATCCCGGACCTGGTGGCAATGGAACCGTTTTTGGCGACTTTGAAGATGGAGAAGTTGGAGATTGGAATGCTTGGGGACAAGACGTAAAGGTGGCAGATAATCCAAATCCCAATACCGTCAATTCTTCTAATAATGCCTTGCTGATGAGCCAAACCGAACCTTGGGCCAATAATGCGGTAAGAGAAGGAGTAATCGTGACGGACAAAGCAACAAAGATGACCATTGATGCCTACTTCGAAGTAGAAGGTTCTTTGAAATTTCAAATAGAAGCTGATTTTGCAACGGGTTACTTTTTGGATGTCCCCGCTGGAGAATGGGTGACGCTAGAATACGACTTGGCTGGCCAAGTAAGCGCTGGAGGAGATTATCCTTGGGTGGTCATTCAAGGAAATACTTCTGGAAATTATTACATCGATAATATTACTTATTACGAAGAGTAAAATAATTGCGCTATTAAAGTTGATTGAAGTTTTCTGTGTAAAACATTTGCTTTAATTCCAATGACTCGCACAGAAAGTTTCAATCAA
>CAYQRA010001050.1:0-2128 GCA_964419315.1 uncultured Saprospiraceae bacterium
GAAACTTCTTGGGAATTGACAGATGCTCAAGGAGCTGTTGTTGGATCTGGGGGAACTTACCCTAACCAACCTGATGGTTCTACTGTTACTGCAGATTTCTGCTTAACTGCTGGCTGTTATGATTTTACTATTTTTGATGCTTATGGAGATGGTATCTGCTGTGGATATGGAAATGGTTCTTACACAGTCACTGATGACGGTGGAACAACACTAGCTTCTGGTGGATCTTTCGGTTCTTCTGAAAGCACCAACTTCTGCGTAGGAAGTACGGCACCAACTTGTACCGATGGTATCCTAAACGGACAGGAAACGGATGTAGATTGTGGTGGACCAGATTGTCCTGCTTGTCCTACTTGTACCGATGGTATTCTAAACGGACAAGAAACAGAAGTAGATTGTGGTGGACCGGATTGTCCTGCTTGTCCTACTTGTACCGATGAAACCCAAAACGGACAAGAGACTGGAGTAGATTGTGGTGGACCAGATTGTGCTCCTTGTAGCACTGGCGGTTGTACTTATACCAATATCGACTTCAATGATTTTGAAGGCGGTTGGGGCATCTGGAATGATGGTGGATCGGATTGTCGTAGAAACTGGAGAGATGCTCCATATGCTAATAGCGGTACTGTTTGTATTCGCCTTAGAGACAATACGTCCTCTTCTGTTATGACCACGGATATACTCGACCTTACTTCTTATGATGAATTGACCGTAGACTTTACTTACATCACCGTAAGCATGGATAACTCTAATGAAGATTTCTGGTTACAGCTTTCTACTGACGGAGGATCTACTTATACCATCGTGGAAGAATGGAACCTCAATGATGAGTTTGTAAATAATGTAAGAGAGTTTGATAATGTTGTTATTCCTGGGCCTTTCACTAGCAATTGTAGATTGCGTTTCCGTTGTGATGCCTCTGCTAATAATGATAGATTATATATCGACGATGTAAACATTGATGGTTGTGTCAATAGCGCCAGAGAAACGGTTGTTACTCCTGAGACCTTAGAAGAGATTAGCAGAACTCCTGTCGAAGAATTAGTGGTAATGGATGCAGCACTTACGGAATTCACGCTATATCCAAATCCAACCAGCGATCAATTGACCGTAGACTTTACCATGACCGCTGCTCGTCAAGTAGAATTAGTGCTTACTGATTTTACTGGAAAAGTAGTGGATATGCAAAAAATCGAAGGAGTCTTGGGTCAACAACGAACGACTTTTGATGCCAATCCATTGAGCTCAGGTTTCTACTTTGTACACCTGATGATTGATGGTAAAATTACTTCTCAAAAATTTGTAGTGACTCACTAAGAAGTTGCCACAGATTTAAGGATTATACAAAGGAGCCAACCTGCAAATGCAGGTTGGCTTTTTTTGATTATTCCATGCCTTTCTTTTTTATCCAGCCCTAATGTGTTCCCTTTAATTCCTTTTCGTTAAATTTAGACTTCTTGTTTTTTCTTATGCTGTTAAAAAAATAAAAACACGTGAAAAAAAGAAAGACTACTTCAGCTTATACGACTTTTATCCTATTGCTCCTAGTTGCCCTATCGAGCTTCTCCCCCAACCCTCCCAATGGACGTACTGGTGCACCGGGAGAAAATACCTGCGCCACTTGCCATGATAGTCCTCCCGCCGGAGTACAAGGTTTGGTGAGCATTGAAGATTTACCAACTACCGTAATGCCCAATACCACCTATACCTTGACGGTTCGGACAACAGCAACCATGGGCTCTCCATCAACTGGTGGATTTCAATTAGTCGCACTTGATGATAACGATGTAAACATGGGAGATCTAATATCCACTTCCAATGATACCGGCACCAATACGGCCGGAACCGGAAGAGAATACATGGAGCATCGTGGCGATAAAAATGTCAACAACTCAGAAGAAGTTAGCTGGACTTTTGACTGGGTCGCTCCTGCTACAGGTAGTGGAAAAGTTAATATGTGGGCATCCGCAGTATTGGCCAATAATAATGGCAGTACCAATAATGATCGAGTTGTACTCACGAGTACCTCCGCTACCTTTATGACCAATACTCCTCCCACGGTAAGTATATCAAAAATAGATAATACCTGCTTTGGATTCAGCGATGGCAGCGCCACGGCCAATGCCAC
>CAYQRA010001051.1:0-2126 GCA_964419315.1 uncultured Saprospiraceae bacterium
ACAAAGAATGTTGTAGGTCAGAAGACCTACACTTAGATCCGCGTATTACCGAAGGTAATAGCGAACAATCGCAAGAAGTTTGGCATCATCCTTTTATAAAAAATGCTTGGATGAAATAAATTCCATCCAAGCATTTTTCCTTTGATCGCTACTAAGTTTTATTTTTTAGCTACCGCCTTACTCTTTAATCATGGATTTAAAGTTTTCAATAAATTGAATCATGCTAATATAATTTTTCATCTGAGCCAGTGTGAAATTATTACTGATAATCAAGATCGCTTCTCCATTACTTTCCAGATGATGCAAGCCACTGATTTCGATCAAGACCTTAAGTTTGTCCGTCAAAAAGACATCCATCGCTTCAATATCGTGAACCTTTACCACATAATCTTTGGGAGCATTATCATAGATGGAATAGTCGATATTTTTGAATCCTGAGATATTCAATACATTCTCTAAAAAGTCCTTTTTTTCAATGGTAAATTTCGGAATTGGAAAAGGGAGTTTAAGTAGTCCAATCGTTGTTTTGTATTCATCCGGAAAAATATCTGCGCCTTCCTCAAAAGTCACATCAATTAATTTCATGTGCATATCTTTGTCATGGTCGGAAATACAATTAGATTCTGCTTCAATCGGGCGAGTTTTAAAAAAATAAAAGGATTTAAAATACTCCAAATTTTCCACTGGCTCCACCTCAAAATCCAAACCATAATTTTCGGCCATTTCTTTGAGTAAATTTTGTCGGCGATTCAAGGGCTCGACCGCATCAATCTTGATTTTTGTAGCAAATTTATGATTGGTAGAAGAAATATGTTTGTCTAATCCGGTAATGTGGATATTGCCTCCCATGTTTTGATGGATTTTTTGAAAATCATATAAATCTTCTAAAACCGTGGTTCCCACCAAGCGAGTCTCGGATAGATCAATCGTGGCATTCGCTCCAGCAGGAATTTGAGCTACTAAATTATTGATTTTTAAAATTCCTAAGAAATTGGCAATGCCTCTAATTTTTAAATCATAACTCCCATTTGGTTTCATCACTAAATTGGAACCAGAGTCAAAAGTCATTTGAAAAAATCGAAGAATAGATACGCGCGCCAATAAGAGATGACTGACCAAAGCCAATAATAATCCACCGAGTAATCCAATCAACAAATTGGTATAAAGCGTCAAGACCATCGTACCTACAAAGAATATCAATTGTTCAATTCCATGATTATAAACTTGTTTGAACACCGCTGGTGAAGCTAGTTTGAGTCCCGTATAAACCAATAAAATAGCAAAAGCACAGAGGGGAATTTTTTCCATAACCGGACTTAAGATCACAATAAAAAGCAACAAAAGAAGTCCTTGATACATATTAGACCATTTGGTCTTCGCTCCATTATGGACATTAACGGTACTTCGAATAATAACCGCAATGATGGGCAAACCTCCAATCAAACCAGCAACCATCGTACTCAAACCGATTCCGGTCAAATCCTTGTTCAAATCCGTTTTTCGTTTGTAAGGATCTATTTTATCAATTGCTTTGGCGATGGCCAATGATTCGATACTGGTGATGATTAGAATAGACAATACCGTAGTCCAAAATTCAATGGTATCAATCTTACTAAAATTGGGGTACATGATGGACTCCTTAATACTCTCGGGCATTTCCAATAATAAACTGGGACCGACTTCATAAGCTTTTCCAAAAAAAGAAAGCTCGTGTAATTTAAAGAAATCGAAAGCGTAAGCAAAAGGAATGGAAAGTGCAATCACCCACATTGGAGTTGGCAGGATATGAAAAAATCGGTAGCTGATTTTCGAATGGAACAATAATAATAACAAGCCTGCCAAAGAAATAATAACAACAAAGGGATTGGCTTTGGGTAGCTTTACAACTGCGTCAACCAGATTTTGTATGATACTTGGACTACCAGAATAAGTGCCCAAAGCTACGTGAATTTGTTTAGCAAAAATGATAATTCCAATGGCGGCCAAGATGCCGTGAATGACCGAAGAATGAAAAATATTAGCTAGACGACCTAATTTTAGCAAGCCCAATAAGACTTGGAGCGCCCCAGAAACAACCACTGCAGCCAAAACATAATTAAAAGCTTGTCCGCTACCATCCCCCAAAA
>CAYQRA010001052.1:0-2123 GCA_964419315.1 uncultured Saprospiraceae bacterium
TGGCATTGATGCGTTCAGCAACGGGTTGGGCTTTAAAGCCCTGGTCTTGATTGGGACGTGGCCCGAATAAGATGGCCATAGCGATGACCAATACCATTGCACCAGCAGCGAGTGGTACCATTTCCTGTTTGGCCAATTGCTGAAACCACTGAGATTTTTTGCTTGGCGCAGCTACCGGGCTAGCCGTTGGTACTGGCGCTTCTCGTGGTGCCGTTTCCCGATTTCTAAGGATGGGAAAGAATTGAATCTCAGGAATGCCGAAGGCATCGGTATTATAGTTGGTGCTATCTTGAAGAAAGCGCAATTGGTTTTCAAAGTCGCGGTACAAACGACCGATTCCTGGGAAGACCAAGATTTCCTTGCGGCTCAGTTTTTTATTGAGTTGCTCCACATGATTTCGGACCACAAACTGAGCATCTTCGAGATTCAGTTTGTACTTGTTGCGGATATGACTAATGAGTACGCCATCATTGATGACGAGGTTTTCATTAAAACGCAGCGCGAGAGAGGGAGGCAACATCGTACCCTGAATATGATCGACTTGAGCAGATTGGTAAATACCAACGATTCCACCGAAATCAGGAATGATTACGGAGCGGTGCTCGTACAGCAAATCAGCAATACAGGTGGACACATCGATGTTCATGTTTGTGCTGTTGTGGTTAAAAAATAGTCGTTCTCTCGTAGCCTACGTTTTTCCAAAAAAGATAGGAGCTGGTAGGAATTTACGAAGTTACGGAAAAAATAGGAGAGATGGAAGGGGTGGAGAGATTGTTCTATATGGAATTTTCCATTTTAAGCAATGATTTTGGGGAGGAAAAATTAGGGCTAATGATCTTGTGGAATTAGTGAACAATTGATTAGTCTTAATGTTATAATTATAATAGTTTTACTATTATTAAAGATAGTTTTACAAGTTGTTTGATTTATTGCAAAGGATCAGTTGTCAGGAATAATATGGGAATCCATTAATTATATCCCTTACTTCCAATAATCTATGAAACGTCCATGACTAAATAGTTATTAAACCTGTTGACCTTAGGCAGGTTCCATAAGACATTAAATAAAACAAAAATAGATATATGAAAAAAGAGACGATTTTTTCCATTCTACTCCTAGTAATGGGATTTGTTTTTGAATATCTTTACCTAGGAACAGACCAGATGTTTTTTATTGTCAAATTTTGGATACTTGGTATCATATGTATGATTGCGGGTACCATTGGTATTATTCTTTTTGGAGTATTACCGCTTTTAGAACACCGAGCAGAAATATTAGGGAAGCATAAGAAAGATAGATTGAAATAAAATCTAATTCAATTTTTAATTCTTCTTGCAGGGAATAGGTCTTAAGGTTGACCTTTGGGTTAAGTAGAAATAGTTCTCTTTTAATACTTAACTCCCTGTTAGTTCTTCGGTGTGTCGATTTTCAAAAATCAAATAGGTTATCAAAAATTTTGACCTGTCACTTAACTAAATATAAAAATCTACCAATATGAGAATCCTAATTGCTTTGTGTATGTTATTTTTTTCTTTCTCTTTTTTGGAGGCACAGACTAGAAATATGACTTCTCAGCATACGGGAAGAACCTACACGGCAGAAAACTTATCGGTGACTCCTTGGCCATTGCTACAAAAAGCAGAAAAGGAAATGAGTATGTTGGATTTTGAAGAAGCATTTTTTACACTTGAAAGTGCGGTAGCTCAATATCCGAATTCGGCAGAGGCGCTTATCTTACGCGCCAAGTTTAAATCGATGGTGGGAATGAAATCGGAAGCAGAAACTGATTTTCAGTTGGCTAGAAGGATCAACCCTTATGTTTCTGATCTTTATGGATATTCTGATAATCGAGGCGTGCTAAATCTATTGGCTTACGAACCAGAAAACGCATTACTTCAATTGAGTACTTATCAAAAACTCAATTATTATTTTGAGCTTTTAGATCGACTTATTCAGGCGGACGAACTAGCAGAGCAGGAAGCACAGCTTTTGGGGCAATTGATTGAACAAGTGGAGCAGGAGGAATTAGATAATGCCCTGCAATTGGTATCAGAAATTTTGTCTCAATACCCACAAAAGGCCATTACTCATGATTTGGAAGGATTAGTTTTTTTGAAACAGAA
>CAYQRA010001053.1:0-2116 GCA_964419315.1 uncultured Saprospiraceae bacterium
CAGATTTGGATAATGATGGAGATTCCGATATTATTTTGGTATTCCTATCGAAAATCACCTGGCATGAAAACCTTGATGGTCAGGGCAATTTCAGTCCAGAGAAAGAACTTATTTCTTTAAACACGATCCTATCGATCACTCTAGCCGATTTGGATAATGATGGAGATTCCGATTTATTAGTCATCAATGATGATGGTGGAAAAAAATTAACCCGATATCGAAATGAAGATGGTTTAGGCACTTTTGTTGAGGAGCAAGTCCTAGCGGAATATATGTATTATAATAATATTCAAACGGTAGATTTGAATGGAGACAACAGAACAGACCTATTGGCCAACAATTCAGGAGACTTACAATGGTTCAGAAATGAAGATGGCTTAGGTACCTTTTCAGCCCCCTTAGACATCACCATAAACGCTATTACTTTTCCGCGTTTAGGGCGTATGGATTTTGAAGATATTGATAAGGATGGAGACCAAGACATTTTAGTCCATGAACTCATAAGTGGCGTTGTTCTTTGGTTAGAAAACATCGATGGTCTGGGAACCCTAGAAGAACACCCTTTCGATCCATTAGTACTTGAGTATATTACTTCTGGTCACCTTAAAGATATAGACGGTGATGGAACCATTGATATTTTAGCCGCCATTACTGAAAAGGATTTGATTTGGTTAAAGAACACAGACGGCCTTGGCAACTTTGTGTTGCAAGGTCAAATTAATCGCCTTACCTTGAATTTTCCTAATTTGACCCATATTGCAGATCTAGATGAAGATGGAGATGGAGATATTCTTTGTCCTTCCAGAGATGACGATAAGATAACGTGGTACGAAAATCTAGATGGGCTTGGTAGTTTTGGAGAACAAAAGCTTTTATCAAAAGACATTAACGATCCTAGTGCGGTTTATTCCGGTGATTTAGACAATGATGGTGATTTGGATATAATTTCAACTGCTTATAATACCAATCTACTATACTTGCACGAAAATCTGGATGGCGTAGATAGTTTTGGAACTCCCCAAGAGATAAATACTCCTAGTGTACCTATATCGGTTTTCCCTCGTGATCTCGACGGAGATTCAGATTTGGACTTAATAATTAATACTTCGATCGGATCTGCTTGGTATAAAAACATCGATGGAACAGGAAGTTTTGAGCCCTCTATTGACTTAGGTTATCAGGTCAACGTTTTTCCCTTTGATTTTGATGGAGATAATGACTTAGATTTATTATCAAGGAAAGAAGAGTCTGATGCTTCCTATACCATAGCTTGGCTCGAAAATTTGGACGGAAAAGGAAGCTTCAGCGATGCTAAGGTCATTGAAGAGCAGGTATGGGATTTCCGACTTTTTGATGGAGCAGATTTTGATGGAGACGGAGATATCGATATTATTGCTGCCTCTTCGGGCCTTAATTTTACTAATCCTGTTCTTATTTGGTATGAAAATGTAGATGGTATGGGCAACTTTACCATTACTCATCAATTACCTATTCCCCATGATTTTGATGGATCTACCGAGTTACATGCGGTAGACATTGAGAATGATCAAGACTTAGATATAATCCTTAGTTATCCTCAGGGTGCAGAAAACAAAAGAGTTTGGTTTGAAAATCTCGACGGTAAAGGTGATTTTGGAGAAGCGGTATTGACCGGTTCAACTCAGGGTGTATTAGGCTCAAGCAACGCTACTTTTGGTGACTTGGATAACGATGGGGATAAAGATATGGTTGTTGCTTATCCATTTCAGGATAATATAAGTTGGGCAGAAAACCTATCCGATAATATACGTGTAAAAGGAACCTGCTTTTATGATGAAAACGAAAATGGTTTATTCGATAGTGATGAAAAGGGCCTAGATCGACAAAACACGATCATTGACCCCAACGCAATTTCGACATGGTCCAACACCAATGGTACTTTTCAATATGTCCTAGAAAATGGGGATTATGAATTAAGGTATTTATACGACGACAACCTGTGGATTCCCACCACTCCAGAAGTGTATTCGATTACTTTGACTGATAGTAGTCCTTCTGAAATTTATAATTTTGGGGTCAAACCCGCCCAAACAATTCCTGAGGTACAAGTCAGTATTAGCTCTGCTCCCACGCGCTG
>CAYQRA010001054.1:0-2113 GCA_964419315.1 uncultured Saprospiraceae bacterium
TTATTCAATACATTTGGCGGGTTAAAAAAATAAACCTCTATGATCTGAAAACGACCGGAGGAGAAACCGTGGAAATCATCCAAGTAGGACGGCACAATACCAACGCCGGTCCAGATTTTCTGGATGCAAAAATTAAAATTGGAGGAATCTTATTGGTGGGCAATGTCGAGATGCATCTGCGTTCTTCCGAATGGATCAAGCACAAACATCAGCACGATGTGGCTTACCAAAACGTAATCCTTCATGTCGTATTGGTCGAAGACGAAATCATTTATCATGGAAATAAAAGTCGTATCCCTTGCCTAGAGCTCCGCTCTCGTATCCCGCCCCGCATATCAAAAACCTACCTAAAAATAATTAACAACGAAACTTGGATTCCCTGTCAGAACCTGTTCCATAAGGTCTCAAAAATACAGCTAGCCATTTGGATAGACCGACTTTTGGTGGAAAGGCTTCAGCGCAAGACAACCTATATTTCTGAACGACTTGCTGCTACTCAAAATGATTGGGAGACATGTTTTTTTCAGTTGCTCTGCCGTAGTTTTGGTACAAAAGTAAATGCAGAACCTTTCGAATGGTTAGGATGGATTATTCCATTGAGTCTTTTAGCCAAACATCAAGACCGGCTGCTCCACATAGAAGCATTATTGTTTGGCCAAGCGGGTATGTTAGAAGGAGAATTTACAGATGCGTATCCACAAAAACTGCAAAGAGAATATCAATTTTTTAGAAAAAAATATGGACTCGAACCGATCCATACCGCTTCTTGGAAAATGCTACGGTTACGGCCGGCTAATTTCCCAACCATTCGGATTGCCCAGTTAGCCATGTTGATTTTTAAGTCTCGACATCTTTTTTCAAAATCTCTAGCTGCGAATAATGTCAAAGAAATAGAAAACATGTTTAACCTCAACGTTTCGGCCTATTGGCAAACGCATTATCTTTTTGACAAAGCCACAGCCAAGCGAAAAAAGGCGATGGGGAAATCTACGATTCATCTTTTGATTATCAATACGATTGCTCCATTTTTATTCATTTATGGAAAGAAAAAAGGCGAACAACGCTATCAGGATCAAGCATTAAAATTACTGGAAGAAATACCTGCCGAGAAGAATAAAATTATCTCTCGTTGGAAAGACTTGGGCCTAACGCCGACCTCCGCTTACGAAACACAAGCGCTGCTAGAATTAAAAAATAATTTCTGTGACCGGAAAGCTTGCCTTTCCTGCACCGTAGGACACCAAGTGCTGCAAAGCTAAATTCTATTGAGTCTACATCATTTTCCGACCAATAAAAAAGTATCTAATAATCATATCAGATTTTATAAATTATGGCGAATACCTATACCCAAATCCATATCCAAGTAGTTTTTGCAGTAAAATATCGACAATCCCTAATTGATGAAAGTTGGGAAGACAGATTATATCAATATATGACTGGAATCATCCAAGAGTATGATCATAAGGTCTTACAAATTAATGGAATGCCAGATCATATTCATGTCTTTTTTGGAATGCGTCCTACACAATCCCTCTCAGCATTAATGCAAATATTAAAAACCAATTCTTCCAAATGGATAAACGAAGAAAAACTATCAAAGCAAAAATTTTCTTGGCAAGGCGGTTACGGCGCCTTCACCTATGCAAGATCACAAGTCCCCACCGTAATTAGGTATATCCAAAACCAAAAAATACACCATCAAAAACAGACCTTTGTCCGAGAATACAAATCACAATTAAAAAAGTCCGAAATAGACTACAAAGAACAATACATCTTCCATCCCCCAAAATAAGTCCCGTAGGGACGAAAGATTGGTAGTCCCGTAGGGACGAAACAAGAAAAGCCCCAAATGAACAAAACAAGAAAGTCCCAGCGGGACGAAACATAGGAAGCCCCGCAGGGGCGAAAAATTCCCTATTTTTGTCAAAAAAAACAAATGTCAAAGCAATTGGATAGCAGAAAAAATATTCTCTTTGTAATTTGTGGACCTAGTGGTTCAGGAAAAGGAACATTTATGGACTACGCAGTAGAAAATTTTGGTGATCAAATACGACACATCCCGACCTACACTACTCGAGCACCACGCCCGAAAGAAGTGCCAGGTAGAGATTAT
>CAYQRA010001055.1:0-2098 GCA_964419315.1 uncultured Saprospiraceae bacterium
GCTTTCGCATTCTTCCAACAATTGCTTAAATTTAGAGTTGTATTAGTAATGCTAGCTTAGTCTAGTCGCTTATAGCCTTAGATTTTACCCATCGAGGCTACCTATTACTACCAAAGTACTAAATCAAAAAAAATGACTTATCGCAGATCTGATATCAATCCATTCAATTCCATCACCAGTATATTGGTATTGGTATTGGTTTTTGTAGCGCTGTATTTTGTGGCTAAGAGTGTCTTTACGATTCTTTCTTGGGTCGCTCCCGTATTGCTTTTATTGGCCGCTATTTTTGATTACCGGACCATTTTGGATTATGGTAAATGGGTATTAAACTTATTACGGAAAGATATTTTGATGGGGATTGGTGCGGTTGTTTTGACGGTAGTAGGTTTTCCAGTTATTGCTGGATTCCTTTTTGCTAAAGCGCTGTTTAGAAAGAAAGTAGGGGAGTTGGAGAAGAATATGAAAACGGAGAGTGAAGGCCAATTTGTAGACTACGAAGAAGTGGATAGCAAACCTTATGAACCATTAGAACTGCCTCCCATCGAACCTCAACCTCGAGCAGAACCCCGCAGAAATAATAATAATGAATACGAAGATTTATTCGAATAAGTGCTGCACCAAATTGTTACGATAGATATTTTTCCTCTTGTTTTTTTGGCGCTTTATTTTTTTAGCGCTTTGGTTTTGACTAGCTACTATACTGGTTTGATGTGGAAATATCATCGGTATTGGAAAGCACTCCCTCCTTGGTCGGTTCCCGACTCTTTTATTCCTCAGACGAAGGTTAGTATCCTTGTTCCTGCCAGAAATGAAGCGGCTAATATCGAAGCTTGCATTCAGAGTATCTTTGCTCAAAAATATCCCCGTCATTTATTTGAACTCATTATCATTGACGATCATTCTACTGATGCAACTCCTAGATTGGTTCGAATAATGAAAAAAAAATACCCTCAACTATCGCTGATTTGCCTCGCTGATCTGCAAGTTGATCAAGATCATATTGCTTTTAAAAAATGGGCCTTAGAGCAAGGAATCGCCAAGGCAAAAGGAGATTTGATTGTCGGTACGGATGCGGATTGTATGGTCTCTGAAAACTGGTTGAACTTATTGGTCTCTTTTTACGAAAGTAAAAAATATGCCTTCATCGCCGCTCCCGTCAATTTTTTTCAAGAACAAAACCAACTAGAATACTTTCAATCTCTCGACTTTATCGGAATGATGGGAATTACTGGAGCGGGCATTCACGGGAAATTTCAACACATGTGCAATGGTGCCAATCTAGCATATGAAAGATCCGCCTTCGAAGCAGTAGGTGGGTTTAAAGGAATTGATGGACGAGCCTCCGGCGATGACATGCTTTTGCTGCAAAAGATGGCAAAGCAATTTCCCGAACGCATCGGTTTTCTCAAAAATCCAGCAGCGACTGTTCACACCAAAGCGATGCCAGACTGGCGAAGCTTTCTCAATCAACGCATTCGCTGGGCGTCCAAGTCTTACGACTATCCAGAGTGGCAAGTCACTTTTAGATTAGCGATGGTATTTCTCTTTTGCTGTTTTATTTTATTTAGCCCATTATTGATTCCTTTTTTGGGGTGGTATGCGGCAATTATTTTTGTAGGAATGCTTTTGGTGAAAGGAATTGTCGATTATTTTTTCCTTGGAGCGATGAGTCGCTTCTTTGGCCGCTCTGCTTTGATGAAAAAATATTGGTCTGCAGTTCCCTTGCATTTGATCTACATCGTAAGTGTGGGGATTTTGGCGAATATCACAAAGACTTATGAGTGGAAGGGGAGGAAGGTTCGCTGAGTAAGAACAATCGCATTTTAAAAATACACCTGTTCACTAGTACCCCTGTTCGCTATTACCTGCAGGTAATACGCGGACCTAAGTGTAGGTCTCCCGACCGACACCACTCTTCCTTACTAAGCATCTAGGGAATATTTAAGATTCGAGGTCGAGATACCTCCACATTGATCCGTCTACGACTTGGAAGTCGTAACGAACAGTCTTGGCAAATAAATAATATTTTTTGAAAGAAGACCCAAAAAAGAAATCCCGAATTCTGGATTTCCAAAATTCGGGATGACCTTGATTAAGG
>CAYQRA010001056.1:0-2095 GCA_964419315.1 uncultured Saprospiraceae bacterium
TGTTGTAAAAGTGCATAATGAAGCCAAGCCAAAGAGTGATATCCCCGAGCTCCGTCTTGCAGTTTTAAAGTAGTCATCCGATCTACGCTTGCGTCGTAAGACGCTTGGTTAGAGCTGACGACCTCCTTCCATTTACCAAGAGCAAGATAGATATGGGAGGGCATGTGCAGGGCGTGCGCAGCGTCGGTGGCTACCTTTGCATAGGTGGCTGCCGCATCAAGCGCATCTTTGGCGGAAGTAGGACCATCCAATGCATGTATTTTGTAATGCAAGGCACCTGGATGTAATGGGTTGACCTTCGTTATTTTGTCTGTTATCGAAGCGGCTAATCTCAGGTCGTCGCTTCCATTTCCATATTCTTCGGTAGACCAAATTAGGGATAAGGCGTAGAACGCAGCGATCTCCTGATGATTCGGATATTTCTCATGCGCCGACGACAGGTGTTCTTTGAGCATTTTATTTCGATCCTCAAATTCCCCTTCGCCGTACATGATTTCTACTTGTTCCCACAGGACTTTTTCTATCGGGTCACTAATAGCGGCTAATCGTTCTTCCTTGGTGTCGCCTAATCGCGATAAAATAGCCCTGCCTTCATCAGTATTTTGCAATCTCCATAAGGCTTTATAATGACACATCGCCTCCCCCCAATGGGTCAATACTTCTGTGCTGTCTAAAGCAGTCGCTTTTTCGAAAGCCACTAAAGCATCATCGTACTCAAAGTTGTGTAGTAGGAGTAATCCTTCCTCAAATTTTTCTTGGGTGAGTGGGTTAAGTTTAAAACCATGTTGCAGTTCTCCGAGAATTACTTCGTTCGTTTCTATGGGAACTTTTGCTTGTTCTTTTGGAGCGCAAGCCATCAAGATTAGCGCTGGAAGGAGGAGGAGGTAGAGGTAGGGTTTCATTAGGTGGCGGTTGTTTTAATTTCTAATAAAAATACTTTTTTTCACGACTGTTTACTTTCTATGGCTTCGAGTTTTCTATTCATTATTGCAAATCACACAGCCTGCTACATGAAGAAATACCTTATGTTTAGGGCACTTCTTGAATTTATCTTCAAATGGAATTAGGCTATATTTCTCTTCTTCTTCGATATGTTGACTATGAAATGCTGTTATCATTCTTTTAAATCCACTTAAATTTTTTAGAACCCATTCCTCTCTTGGATGATATCCTAATAATTCCCAATTGGTCTTATGGAGTGCTCGTTCTAAGAGCTTTAATACAAATGACTTTTGCGCTTTGAAAATTTCTCGATCCCATATTATTTCTACCACATCAAATCCAAAACTCCCCAAGATCTTCGATCCAGACGATGTCCATCCGCTAGCTAAACCTTCCCCTTCAAATACTCCCCCGTATAAGACCCCTTCACTTTCACCAGACCTTCCGGCACTCCTTGATACAATAAATTTCCACCTTCTTTACCTCCTTCCGCACCTAAGTCAATGACCCAGTCGGCACACTTGATTACTTCCATATTGTGTTCCACTACTACTACGGTATGTCCTTTTTCCACCAAAGCATTCAAGGCAGTTAGTAAAATATTAATATCGTGAAAATGCAAACCAGTTGTCGGCTCGTCAAAAATAAAAAGAATTTTTTCTCGCGGTTTTTCTTTTCCTAGATAGGAGGCGAGTTTGACCCGTTGCGCTTCTCCTCCAGAGAGGGTGCTAGAGGATTGTCCTAATTTGATATAGCCCAGACCAACATCTTGTAGCGGTTTAATTCTTTTAACCACTTCGGTCGCATCTGCAAAAAAATCAATGGCTTCCTCAATACTCAAATTTAAAATTTCAAAAATATTTTTCTCCTGGTACCGAACATCCAAAACCTCTTGCTTAAAACGCCGCCCTTTACATTCTTCACATTCCAATCGGACATCCGCTAAAAACTGCATTTCAATAATTTGTTCTCCTTCGCCTTTGCAAGTCTCACAACGGCCACCTTCTACATTAAAGGAAAAATGCTTCGCCTTAAATCCACGAATGCGAGACAACTGCTGATTGGCCATCAAATTTCGAATAGAATCATAGGCTTTGACATAAGTCACCGGATTGGAACGAGAAGATTTTCCAATCGGACTTTGATTGATCAT
>CAYQRA010001057.1:0-2094 GCA_964419315.1 uncultured Saprospiraceae bacterium
CCTGGGCACCCGTTCCTCGTGGCTTTTCTTTGTCTACGCTTTCCCTGATGGGCCAGATCAATTGGAATAATGCACCACCCGCCTTCCAGCATAATATTGCGCTTATCCCCTACGTCGCTACTAAAACGGAAAAGACAGAAAACCTTAATCGAAAGACGCTTCCCTTAAGTGGTTTGGATATGAAAGTTGGGGTGAGTTCTTCTCTCCATCTCGATCTCACCATCAATCCCGATTTTTCTCAGGTAGATGTAGACCAACAAATCATTGACCTCAATCGCTTTGAATTGTTCTTTCCAGAGAAGCGTTTGTTTTTTCTGGAAAATAGCGACCTCTTCAATAACCTGGGCAATAGCCGTATTCATCCTTTTTTCTCTCGGCGAATCGGTTCTTTGAATAATGAACCTGTACCGATTCTTTACGGTGGTCGCCTGAGTGGTAAAATTGGAAAAGATTGGAAGATTGGCTTAATGAACATGCAATCCAAAGAAAAAAAAGAAGAAGGGATCAGTGCACAAAATTATTTGGTAGCCACGATACAAAAAAGCATTCTCTCTGGATCTAGTTTGACGGCTTTTTTGACCAATCGCCAAGCCGTTGATGGCCTTCATTTTTACACCAAAGACTTTACTAAAATTGCTGGTTTTGAATTTGATTATAGGTCCAAGGATAGCAAGTTGACGGGTAAATCTTTTATCCATTACAGCCTTTCTCCCGGAGCGCCCAAAGATGCTCTTGCCTATAGCGCGAAGGCGCGTTATCGCACCAAGGAATTTAGTTTTTTCCTAGGGCTGGATGGGGTTGGGAAAAATTACATCCCAGACATGGGCTATGTCCCCAGGCTTTACCACGACAATGAACTCAAAGACACGAGTATCCGCATTAGCTACATCGAAAGTCGCAGCAATGGCTATTATCGCTTCTTTCTAAAAAACAATCCAGACATAGATTTTATTGGTACAGAACTTCGGGTAAAACTATACACCGATCAGGATTTCAAATACCAAGAGCATCAGTTTGATTGGAACCTCAATTTGGCCTTTGTCAATACCAATAAGCTGACGCTCAGTTTTTCTGACTATTCTCAAATTCTGTTTTTCCCATTTACCTTAGATGGCCTAGACCGTGCTTTTCCCGAAGGAATTTATCCCAACAAAAAATTCTCCCTGGAATACGACACTGGCAAAAGACAAGCGCTTTATGGAAAGGCAAGGGTGGCTTATTCTGGCGAATTTATGGGAGGGAAATTTAGTTTGAATGGCGCAGCCAATTATCGCTATCACCAGCATTTAGTGTTGGGACTCACTTTTTCTTATCAGGAATTAAGAGACTTTCCTTCGCGCTATGGCGATGCTTATTTTACTTTACTGGGTTCTCAACTAGAACTCTCTTTCAGTCGAAATCTTTTCTTTACGACCTTCCTTCAATACAATACGCAGACTCACAACATCAACGTCAACAGTCGTTTCAATTGGCGGTTTCATCCGCTTTCCGATTTGTACATCGTTTACACCAGCAATTATTATTCGGAGGATTTATCTAAAAGAAATAATGCCTTGGTTTTAAAACTCAATTATTGGCTGAATTTATAAGAGAGGATTTGCTTATCCGGAATACCCCATTTTTCCAATTCTCTTGCCGTCCCATTAAAAACATTTAAATCTACGTCTCCTTCGATTCCTTCCAGTTGGCCTTTGTTTCCATATTGCCAGAATTGCCAGTTTTTCCCTTTCGGCAAATAAGGTTTTCGACGACTGTATCTCGCTATCCAAACGGGGTATTCAGAAAATTCTTTGGCGAGGTATTCCAAATAAAAATTATAATTAGAATAGAGGATGGGACGAACTTTATATTGCGCTTCCGCCAACAAGAGCCACTCTCTCACGCCTTCGATGATTTCCATTTTATTGGCACCATCAGTCACCTCTACATCTAAGACGGGCGGCAAATCACCTGCCTTGAGTTCTACTTGTTCTAAGAAATTCTCCACTTGTAATCTGGCGGATACGGTGGGTCTAAAAAAATGATAGGCTCCTTTTTTCAAACCTACCCTTTCCATTTCTTTCCAGTTGGTACAATAGTGCTTGTCTTGAAGGC
>CAYQRA010001058.1:0-2086 GCA_964419315.1 uncultured Saprospiraceae bacterium
AAAAATAAAGAGTAAGTTGTTGTCGGAATTTTGGGGACGTGATATGTATTTGGGCGCACATGTGCTTTTGCCAGAAGGCTTTGATGAGCATCCTAATGTAAAGTATCCATTGGCGATTATGCATGGGCATTTTCCAAATGATTTTGGAGGTTTTCGGATGGAACCACCTGACCCTAATTTGGAACCTAATTATAGTGCTCGGTTTAAATTGGACGGATACAATAAAATTGTGCAACAAGAAGCACATGACTTTTATAAAACTTGGACAGGGGTCAATTTCCCAAGAGTGATCGCGATTAAAATTCAACATGCCAATCCATTCTATGATGATTCTTATGCGGTGAATTCTGAAAACGTAGGACCTTATGGCGATGCGATTACCTATGAATTAATTCCGCATATTGAAAAACAATTTAGAGGAATTGGGGAAGGCTGGGCGCGTTTTGTTTATGGTGGTTCGACGGGTGGATGGGAAGCAGCGGCGGTACAAGTTTTTTATCCAGAAGAATACAATGGGGCTTATATTGCTTGTCCTGATCCGATTGATTTTAGAGCGTATTGCTTGGTAAATTTGTATGAAGATAAGAATGCGTATTATCTCGATAGTGATTTTAAACAAACGGAACGAGCGGGTCATCGGGACTATTTGGGTCATGTGGATGCGACTTTGAAAGATATGAATTATCGTGAATTGGTACTTGGGTCAAAAGGACGTTCGGGGCAACAGTGGGATATTTGGGAAGCGGTTTATTCGCCTGTGGGTAATGATGGATATCCTAAAAGAGTCTGGGATAAAATGACTGGTGAAATAAATCCAGATGTGGCTCAATATTGGAAAGAGAATTTTGACTTGGCTTACATATTAAAACGCGATTGGAAAACATTAGGGCCAAAACTTAAAGGAAAGTTACATATTTATTGTGGCGATATGGATAATTATTACCTGAATAATGCAGTTTACTTGACGGAAGAATTTTTGGAAAGTACGACTGATCCTTATTATGATGGGGAAGTAGATTATGGCGACCGAGCAGAGCATTGCTGGAATGGAGATCATAAGGAGCCTAATGCGATTTCTAGATTGCGTTATCATCGGATGTTTATTCCTAAGTGGGCGGAGGGAATTAAAGCTCGGGCTCCTAAAGGGGCTGATTTGAAATCTTGGAGGTATTGAATGAACGCAGAGTAGTTCCAACAAATGTCGGAACCAGAGAGCCAGTGGCTCTCTGTCGAAGAGAACCCGAAGGGATGGGAGGCAAATGACGAAATAAATTTTAAGACTCTTTAAACTCCTAATTACCATGAAAAATTATTTATTCTTATTATTTAGCGTAAGCTTATTTATGACCAATTGTAAAGCACAAAAAGCAATGACCTACACCTATGCCGATGGCAACAACAATCGTTATCATATTAATCCTAAAACGATAAGTTATAGGCCTATCAAACCCGCTGAAAGCTCAAGCGGAAGATATGATGGTGGAGAACCTAAAAAAGTCGAAATTTCTAAAAAGGATTTCAAAAATGTAAGCACCCTGTTAGATGAACTCTTGCGAGATCCAAGCTATCAAAACCTTAAACGCAAAATGGGCTCTTCCCGAATTTTAAAAAGTGAAAATGGAAAAAGTGAAAGTTGTATTATTCCTTATAGAAGCGAAAAGAAAAGTCAAATTGAAAAACTATTAAAAGGCATTTTGGATCAATAACTATATTACTGCAACTGCCCTGCCTTAATTACCCAATTACAGAAGGAAGTAATTGGGTAATTAAGTTATTAGGACATGACGGAACCAACGAACAGATACCGCTATGAAAATAAAACTCAGTATTCTATATCAAGCCCAACCCGCACCTGCTGTAGATGGAATCATCAAACCCATGAAAGAAAGCGGTTACGCAGATAGTGGAGCAGATATAGCAGTAGCCTTACAGCGAATGGGCGTCATTATCATAACACCCAAGCCAAATCCTTCCATTAATGACGATAAAGATTGGGTATTCCCAGATACCAAAGCAGGCATTCAAGCAGCCATTGATCAAGGCGCAAACACCTTTTGGCTCAACACCGTTTTGTATCAAGGACATG
>CAYQRA010001059.1:0-2079 GCA_964419315.1 uncultured Saprospiraceae bacterium
GGTTGTCAATGGCTTGTCAAGAAATCATTGAGGGCTTTTTTAAACAACTTCATTAATAAAATAAATATGATTAGCACTAAATTAAAACCAGACACCATTGGAATACTAGCCAGCTCGCTCTGCCTGATCCATTGCATCTCCACCCCCTTTTTATTTTTGGCCAAGGTATGTTCCACTACTTGTTGTGCTGATGCACCGGTGTGGTGGCAGTTGATAGATTATTTCTTTCTTATAGTCTCCTTCTCTGCCATTTTTTACACGACCCAAAATTCTACCAAAAGATGGGTCATCGTCGCGCTGTGGAGTACCTGGTTGTTTTTATTGCTAGGTATCCTCAATGAAACGTTTCAAGTTATTGCAATTAGGGAAGGGGTAATTTATATTCCTGGCTTATTAATTATCGGGCTTCATTTTTATAATCTCAAATTCTGTAAATGCGCACCAGAAGATTGTCTGGTCGAGTCAAAAAAAATCAGCCTCGGGTCTACTTTGGATAGAAGAAAAGCTAGTTAAGTAATACCCTTATAAAAAGGCATTGAGATCAACTTAAGACCAACAACGTTTATTCTCCAATCCCATCCTCATCCAAATCCTGATTGAAAATTCTTTCTAGGATTTTATACAACTCAGAATGCTTTTTCTGCAAGCGATCCGGTCTTTGAAAAAAGTATTCTCCTGCCACAGCGAGGAACTCAATTTCACTAGTACCGCCATAGGAGTTGAGATCTGATTTTCCCGTACGGATTTTTTGAATCTCGACATGTAAAAGGTGTAACCAAGGAACAGAGTAGGGGCGCGCCAATAAATAATCTGGCAAACCATCCACCGCACCATCCATCTTATCGAGCAAGTGAATAAACTCATGGATACCCACATTACTTTTGCCCCCTTGCAAAAAACTCTTTCGCAAAGCTTGTTTGGACAAAATCATTTTACCATTCATATAACTCCAGCCTACCATACCCAAAACCCGTCGGTTTTTACCTTTGGTCTGAAAATTATCTCCATTAAAAGCATTGGGATAAAGGAGTACCTCATCGATGTTGGGATAATGTGACCAATTTTTAAAACCAAAAATCGGAATGACCGCACTGGAAGCAATGAGGAGTCGATCCAGATCATCTACCGTAGTTTTTACGCCCGTGATGGTAACTTCCTGCAAAAAACGCTGGACCAGTTTTTCGAAGCGTCGTTTTTCGGGTTCCTTCAATCGGCGATAATAGCGAACCGATTTTTGCAAGCTTTTCTGCCACTTTACCGGAAAGTCAGGGAGAGGAGGTCTTTTCTTAGGTTTGAAGAACCAATAAGCGATAAATCCCAAGAACCCCAAGGTGCCACCTATAATCAGTAGATCATTCATAGGTACAAAAATAAGCTTAAAGTGTTTCTAATGATACCGAGGCAAGAAATTTGTTTATAGTATTTTGACTAAATTTGTATTTAGGCGCAACCAATCTGAATTTTTGCGTCTTATAGAAAAGGGGTCCCGCAGATCACGCAAAAATGACGTTTGATCGTAAATGATCCTCTAGCTCTACACAATCTGCCAGACACAAAAAAACATTCATTCCCATAGCCTATACTTTGCGATCAATGAATGAACATTCAATACCCAATCACCTTAAAATCGGACAACATGAGTTCCTTTAAAGAAGAATTTGACAAAAAGAAAAACGAAATCGCGGAAGACATTTCAGAAACTAAAGAAAGCATCAGCAAAGCAGCTTCCACAGGTGTAAAAAAGACCAAGAGCTTTTTCAAGCGTTTGTTCACTTTTGCAGCGATCGGCTTGGTCGTCTTTGGTATCCTTTATATGGTGTATTGCAACTGGACTTACAGCAAAGGCTCGCGAACGGGGGGATTGGGAAAGATTTCCCAAAAAGGCTATATCTTCAAAACCGAGGAAGGCGAATTAAACGTAGGCGGCCTCTCTACCGAAGGAGACAATGGGATCATCAGCAACGTTTGGAAATTTTCTGTCAACGACAAAGCGGTCTTCCAACAACTAGAAGGCTTAGAAGGTCAAAAAGTAATGCTCCGCTACAAAGAAATCAATAAATCCATGCCCTGGCAAGGCGA
>CAYQRA010001060.1:0-2072 GCA_964419315.1 uncultured Saprospiraceae bacterium
GCGAATGTGGTATTCAATATCTTCATTGGGATCAATAAAGTGTTGACCTTCGGTTCCTTTGGGATATCCTCTTTTTTCGTAAGGTGAAAAACTCAAGGCATTTTCCTGACAGTCAGAGGACACAAAGAAATCGGCATCATCTTCAGAAAACTGGGTCACATAACCCAGACTAAAACCATTCATGCCATTCACGCCACAGGCTTCTTCTGTTGTATTGGGTTTGCTTCTTCCCGGATGGCCTTCCGACTGATTTACTTCCAATCGATAAGTACTACCATTGGAAGGCACCATGATAAAGAGAGAATCTCCCGTATCCAAATCCACTGGTCCGGTCAAAAACATTAAATCATCTTCAATGACGATGTAGTTTTGCACATCGACCATATCGTTTGCACCAATATTCTTGATCTTAAACTCCAGAGAATCGCCCTTGCATTCAGAACTCACCTCGAGGCTGGAACCATCCCAGATCGGATCTAAGGGTAGGTCTATGGTATTTGGGATGGCCTGGGCATGCATACAATGCGTTAGCCCTAATGGTGCATTGCAATCTACGGCAACTTCTATTTCAAAACTGCCACAATCTTTGGAATCGACATTGCTTAAATCAAAACTATAAACTAGACCTTCTACTAAAGTTGCCGGAATATTACTGGCAACGAAAGAAAAATAAGGGTCTAATTCAACTTCAATTTGGGCATCAGTGGCCGTAGCAGAACCTTTGTTGCAATAATTAATGTAATAGGTCTGGTTGGTACAAGGGGTCAGTCCAGCAGCAGAAATATCTACTTCAAGATAAGCCCCTGAGATGTCGTTTTTGACGGGCAGATCAAAATAAAGAGTATCGAAGGTTCCCTGAATTAGGATATTAAAAGGATCGAGACAAGGATCCCAATTATAGGTATCTGGGATCAAACTCAATTCGTAATTTCCGGCAGGTACCACAAACTCATAATTACCGTCCGCATCGGTGGTCGTATATAATTCTTCGGTTCCTTTTAGTTGAACGATCCAATCTACCAAGCCCGGTTCACCGGCCTGATAAGCACAATTATCGTCGAGATCATGAAAAACATTTCCCTTGATATAATTGTCATTGATCAATCCGTTTTGATCGGCGCGGATACTCATTCCTGCACTGACATAAGTCGAGACTCCGGTAAATCGCCTGCTCACTCCAGTAATCAAAAAGGAACCATCCTCCTGAACCTCCAAAGAACGCCCGGTTTCTTCGATATCGGTTCCATAAGTACGCGACCAAATTTCTCCACCGAGAGCATCTGTTTTGATCAAATAGGTATCGCCATTCCCTGCTCCGTAACTCCAGGTAGCTCCCAGAATTACGATTTCGCCCGTAGGTAATTCTTTTACTGCGTAGCCAAAATCTCCTTCTGCAGCGGTACCATAGTACTGCTGATAGCGAAACAAACCATTTGAGTAGGTCCGTAGCAAATAGGCATCCTCTGAAGTCACACTGTTACTGAAGGTCATACCCGTTATGAGCAGGTCGCCATTTTGCGCCTCCGTCAGATCAAAGCCAGCATCGTCTTGTGCCCCACCATAAGTTTGTTGCCAGATTTCATTACCATTGGAATCCGTTTTTAGGAGAAATATTAAATCATTTCCTCCCTGGTTGATTATTCCGGTGGCCGCATAGCCACCATCCTCGGTTTGAATGACTCCAAAACCTTCTGCTTTATAGCTTATATTATAATTGTTGTAAGCCCACTCCACATTTCCCGCAGCATCCAATTTTGTTAAATAAAGGTCTGATTGTCCATAGCAATCTACACAACCCGTAATGATAAGTCCTCCATCACTTGTGGCAGCAATACTTCGTCCGCGATCAGACCCTGGCCCGCCAAGCGCTTTGGAATAAGTCAAGTCTCCATTAGGTTGAACCAGACCAACATAAATATCAGCAGCGTCATTGAAAATATCGAAACTATTGGTAAATCCAGTAAAAGCATAGGCACCAGAATTGGTGATTGCCATGTTTACGATATCTTCTGCATCATCGCCACCATAATTAAATATCCATTGAATAGCTCCATCCGGATCAATTTTGGCAA
>CAYQRA010001061.1:0-2066 GCA_964419315.1 uncultured Saprospiraceae bacterium
CCCGTCAGGCCGTCAATCGTCCGTCATTTATAGTCCTCGGAAAAACTTAATCTTCCTTATGTTACAGCGTGTGTAAACTTTAAACCTCCGCCATAGTTTTTTCTTTGGTGAGTTCGCTAGCGTCTGCTAAAGAAACGGCAGGTTTCTTTTTAATCCAATTGATTGCACTAGGTACGCTAGCAATACCAATCATGACAGCACCAGCGAGCAAGGCAATGTTGGGAGATGCAAAAAACTGACCTGTAGAAAAAATACCCAAAATAATAACCGTGGAAAGGGGTAGAGAACAAGCCAAAACATTTAAAGCTAAATCGACATTAAAGGTTCGACCTTTTTCTTCTTCTAAAGTATTGACGGCAGCCATATGTGCGAACGGCCAAAAACTACAAGCACTTTGAGGAAAGGCAATGAGTAATAAGATGGTACTCGCATCCATATTTAGCGGAAGCGATAAAATCAAAATACCACTTAACAAAAAAGCAAAACCTGATCGCCAAAAAAGAATTTGTAAAAGAGGGATAATTTCTTGTTTGCTAATCTTAACAGCAATCCCAATAAAAATCAAAACCATCGGCGTCATCAATGCACTCATACGACTGATGGACTCTTGTAAAAAGGAGGGGAGAGAACTAAGATTAAATCCACCAATTAAAAGTAATATCGCCACGACAATAACCATATTGATTGGCTCATTGAATAAGGAAACTAGGAGTTCCTTTACTCGATTTGAATTACTTGGCTGTTCGCTATCATTGTCATCAGGACGTAGTTGGTAATACCAATTCATCGCCATCAGATAAAGAATGATCAGCACAAAAACTTTATTCCCAACATCGGCTAAGGCTGCATGGGCTAATGACTCATCTCCTAGGTATTCTAATACAAAGGGCAAGCAAGATAAACCCGGAGCAAAAGAAGGAAGTAACATCAGTAAGGTTCGATAAGTGGGCGTATTGTTTCTATACCCCATTATTTTTAATAGAACCTTCGATCCATAAAACATGATGAAATTGATCCCTAAGGCAATGAAGGGTAAAAACAATAAAGCAGGTTCTATTTCTATTTTCAATAGTGCAATGAAAATAGTAGCGGGTAAAGCAATCGCTAAAATCAATACTTTGATTCCCTTAATTTGCTCAGCTGATTTGATTTTTCTTTTGAGCAAGACCCCGATAAAAATTAATAAAATAAAAGAAAGCGTTTTTTGTACAGCTATTCCCATTTCTCTTCTTTTGTTTTGGCCTTTCGGCAAATAATTAAAATAAAAAAAATCAGCTCGGCGTGGAAAAGCAAAACCACACCGAACCAATCTGGTAAGAATAAAAAATCACATTTCGACTTTAAAAAAAGTCGTTAGACCAAAACTTTTTTAATTCCATCTATGAACATTTTCATCTCGTCCATAGTCCCCATACTTACTCGACAGTAAGGTTTGTCGTGAATTTGGAAGGATCGGACACCTAACCCTTCGATCTGCATTTTCTCCAGAAATTGCTTTCCTTCCATTTCAATAGGGAACAGTACAAAACTTGTAGCAGATGGGACGGGATCGAACCCAATTTGCTTAAGCGCATCAACGGTATATTCACGGCACTCTGTGTTGAGTTTTCGAGACATCTCTTGGAAGGTTATATCCTTCATACTAGCCATAGCTCCACGAAGAGAGGTTACGGACATACCCATATTGCTTCGTACCATTGAAGTGATCTTTTCTAATGTAGCTGGCGTAGCAACACCATAGCCAACACGCAATCCAGCCATACCATGAATCTTAGAAAAGGTTCGAGCGACAATAATATTTTTTCCTTTATTGATAAGGCCTACCATACTCTTGGCTACCTTAGGATCCATGAATTCCAAGTAAGCTTCATCTACAAAAATCGGCACTTTATCCGCTACACGGGAACAAAAATCCCAAAGGGCTTGACCATCGGTCAATGAGCCCGTAGGGTTGTTAGGGTTGCATATATAAACTAGTTTGGTATCCTCATCAATAGCGGCCTCCATCGCAGGAAGATCGTGTGCCCATTCTTTCGTTAAAGGAACTGCTTTCCAATCCGCTTTAA
>CAYQRA010001062.1:0-2060 GCA_964419315.1 uncultured Saprospiraceae bacterium
TTAGACAATCGCACCTGGAGGTGCTCAACCCGGATGTTACTCTTCGGGGTAACCTGATCTGAATAGTAGCAAAATTGCACAATTGACAATTATTGTTTATTTTTACGCGAAACAGCAACAAAATGCAACTTAATTTACTCTCCTGCAGCCAGGACCGGCCCGACCGTCGGGCCATCGCCCGCACCATCGAAGACATTGCCGATGGCATCGACTACAACCTAGCCAACGAACTAACGGACATTCTGATAGAAGGCTCCCCGGTGGATATCGAAGTTTCGGATAACACAAGCTCAGCGTTCCGCTCTTTACGGAAGTTGCAGATTGATTATGAGATTGTGGAGTAGGGTACTACTGCAAAGTCGGATCTATTTGGCTGCGACAGGCTCAGGGATCAACCTAAACAGCTGCCTTAATAAATCGATTTGAACCAAATTTTCAAAAAATGAAGACAACAAGCTTTCTAACTTTTGTAGGAGATCAATGCGGCAAAGCGCAAGAAGCGATGGATTTCTACACCTCCATTTTCCCTAATTCGGAAATTAAAAGTGTCGTAAAGTACTCGACCGGCGAGCCTGGTGGAACCCCAGCGCTCATCAAGTACGGCGTTTTCACCTTAGATGATACGGAATACAGGATTTCCGAGAATAATTACAAGCACGCTTGGTCATTCTCCCCGGGCGTATCGATTTTCGTGGATTGTGATGCTGAAAATCAAATCAAATCTTTATTCGAAACACTTTCTTCCAACGGAGGGCAGGTGATGGTCCCTCTCGATCACTATGAAATCGGGGATTATGGATTTAGCAAACTGTTCGGTTGGTGTGAAGATAAGTATGGTGTTTCTTGGCAGCTGAACCTAGCGAAATAATTTTACCGATGCATTTAAAGTTGATCTTAGTTACTATTCTTCTGGCAACCTCCATAAGTGTCTTCGGGCAATCAATACCAGAAAATTTTACTAATCCGATTCTACCTGGCTTTTATCCCGATCCCTCCGTTTGCCGTGTTGGAGATACCTATTATATGGTCAATTCTAGCTTTGAATGGTTTCCTGGTTTACCCATTCACCGCAGTAAAGACTTAGTGAATTGGGAAAAAATAGGGCACGGTTTGCATCGCCCCGATCAAATTGTTTACAAAGACGGCTTGAAAAACTCGCATGGTATTTTTGCGCCTACTATCCGTTACCATGAGGGTGTTTTTTACATTATAACCACCATGGTGGGCCAAGATGGGAATTTTATCATTACCGCCAAAAATCCTGCCGGCCCTTGGAGTGATCCCATTTGGATCAAGGATGCTCCGGGCATCGATCCCTCACTTTTTTGGGATGATGATGGTCGTTGCTATTATACGGGGGCCGGAGTAATAGATGGCACCCGAGGTGATTGGCCTGGTAAAGGAGGTATTTGGATGCAGGAAATAAATCCGAAAAATGGCGGATTAATCGGAGAGAAAAAGCAGCTAACTTATGGTCACGCAACCAATGCTCGCTGGGCAGAAGGCCCGCATCTTTACAAGATAGAAGGGGAGTACTTGCTTTTAATTGGCGAAGGTGGAACCGGTGAGTACCACTCCGTCACGGTATTTAATAGTGAAAACCTTTGGGGGCCTTATATCCCAAATCATGCTAATCCAGTAATGACACACCGTCATTTAGGAAAAACTTACCCGATTGGTCAAACGGGGCATGCCGATTTAGTACAAACCCAAAAAGGTGATTGGTGGAGTGTAATGTTAGCTAAAAGGCAAGTTGACGGATTTGTTACCCTTGCCCGGGAAACCTTTTTGGCCGCGGTTGAGATGACACAACAGGAAAGTGGCATCACACCAATATTTAGCCCTGGAGTTGGCCTTTTACAAGCCGAACAAGAACGCCCTGACTTACCTTGGATACCAGTGCCCCAAGTACGGGAAAGAGATGATTTTGATGGAGAAAGTTATGATTTGGAGTGGAATTTTTTACGCTCTCCTCGCTCAGAATGGTACCGGCAAAGTGATGGCCAAATGGTGATTCAGCTCCGCCCGGAGGAGATTACTCAATTCGTAAACCCGTCCTT
>CAYQRA010001063.1:0-2058 GCA_964419315.1 uncultured Saprospiraceae bacterium
CATTGAATTCTCTTCCATTATATTGCCAGCCTCCATTAGAATAATGAACAGTACCTCCAATACTTTCTGGATTTTTATGTTGAGATTCCATAATATCAATTTCACCAGTAAAAGGCCAACTTCCATTTTCTGGTAACATCCAGAATGCAGGCCAAATTCCTCCTGCAGAAGGCAATTTTATACTAGCTTCATATCGCCCATATTTAGAATTAAATTTACCAGATGTAATTAACTTTGAAGAAGTAAATTGCTTACCTCCTGCTACTTCATTTTTAGTGGTAATTATCAAATTCCCGTTTTGCACAGTGGTGTTCTCTGGTTGATACCATTGTTCCTCGGCATTACCCCAGCCACAGAGCGTAGGACATCCATCTCCGTTATCAAAACTCCATTTAGTAAGATCTACTGAATTACCAGAGAACTCATCACTAAATATGAGTTCTGAACATTGTGAGTATCCTATTTCATTTGAAAAAATAAGAATAATGCTAACTGTAATAGCTTTAAAAAATAAGCCCTTTTTCATAATTAAAATTTTTAGTTTGTGTTAGATAGTTTTACTTTTTAATAAACCTTGAAATTTTCCAAGTATTGTTTTGATATGTTTTAATAAAATATGTTCCAGATTGCAATGAACTCACATCAACTTCTATGACATCATTACTTTTTGGAGCCTGTATTTTTTTGATTATTTTACCGGAAACATCAACTATAAGTAGATTTGATTCACTGATAACTCCATAAATATTTAATTGGTCAGTTGCTGGATTTGGGTATGCTTTTATTTTTAGTTTGCCTACTTTAACTTCATCAATTTCATTAAGTCTTTGTGTATTTTGATCTGTTATTTTAATCCAGTTAATGTTCCAACCTCCCGATACGGCATAAATACCAAAAGGATATGTCCCAGCATTTACGTTAACTAAATGGGAAACCGTAGTCCAATTTTGCCATCCACCAGTATTTGGTACGCTCACTTCCCCTAGCGCAATCGTTCCTGCATTTAGATCAGCTGATAATTTAGCTCCATTTACTAAACTAGCAACTCGATATTCTATAAGGTAATTACCTGAAGTAGGAAAATTGATATTAGCATACGCCATCCAATCTCCATTATCAATATACCCAACATTCTCACCTCCTTCTATACATGGTTCTACCTGAACTCCATTCATAGCAGAAAAATTTTCCGCTTCAATTAGCAGACTAGATCCATCATTATCAGTTTTTGACACAAGTATAGAGGTCATCTCATCATTCCAATTACCATCATTGGTTAAGCAACTATCATCTGATGTTTTCACCAAGCTAGCTCCTGTAAAATTATCATCCCAATATAATGTTGCTTTGTATCCTATATTTACGCGCAAAGAAGACACCATATCATTAGGTATTCCTAAGGCAGCAAGTTGAGTCTTTGTATAACTTCCTTCAGAAAGACCAACAGCAATTCCTGAATAAGAGCAATCCAGATACAACGTTACAGCAGAATCATTAGGATTTGAATCTCCATTTATTCCACCTAAGGTGATTTTTATATTTCTTGGGTTTGGTGTATGGATTGTTGCCGACTGATTATAAACATCATCGTAAGCAAATGTATATGTTTGGCTTTCGAAGCTGATATCCGTTTGATGGAAAAATTTAGAATACCAATTATAAGGCCAGGTTTGGTAATATTTAGAAGTATCCCCAAAGTCTTGCAAAGTTCCTGAAGGCAAATTTAAATCAACAGCATGTCTTGTAATTGCCGCTACCATTTGAGACTGAACTACTAAATCCCACCGATCTCCTGATGCCATAACCCCACTACCTTCCATAGCCTCTAAAGTTGTTGGCTTGCCAAAAATAGTTCCTATCTGGCCGTCACTATCTCTCCTAAACACGAAATTGGCTCCTTGTACACTTCCTCTCCAGATACCTGCATCTGATGTAAATGCTAATTCCTGACTCGAATATTTAGACCAGATTTCATTAATATAACCATCCATAAAATTTCTTGGAAATGATGCAACCTTCGTTGGAAAATGAATTGAACCATCCGTTGTGTTTAATAAG
>CAYQRA010001064.1:0-2058 GCA_964419315.1 uncultured Saprospiraceae bacterium
AAGTTGAGGACATTCATCTCGAAGGTAACTCCTTCTTCGTTTTGCAGAAAAAAAAGATAATTGTTCTTTAATCTAGCTTACCTCGCACCAATCAATATTCGTTGGCTAGTTCCGCTCACCCGATTTCTAAGCAAATAAGTTCCACCTGGCAAATCTTGTAAATCCATTCGTCCTTCCTCCTCCAAGAGCAAAGATTTCAATAGCACTCCTTGCATAGAATAAAGATCCAACCATTGGGCTCCGCTTTGACTGGAAGTAATATTGACATGATCGAATGCAGGATTTGGGTAAAAAGAGAAAGAAGCTTTTATTGCTCCAATTGCCAGCACAGCGACCGAGCTATAAGAAAATTCACCAGACCAATCTAGCTGCTTTACTCGGTAATAATTAGCACCCATATGGGGTTCATCATGCTTAAAATGATAGGTCATTTCTGCAAAAATATTTTCTCCAGCGGCTAGCTCTCCGATCTCAGAAAAGACCCGCCCATCAGAACTATGTTGGATCACAAAACGTTCATTTTGGAATTGCTCCGCTACCGTCCAAGTCAAAGCCGTCTGGCCATCGCGGTATACCGCATTTAATGGACTCAACCAAGACAAAGGTACGGGAGCCAAAATCACATCTATGGATTTTTCTACCTCATCACAACTCAAGATATTATTTTGCACCAATAGGCTTACGTCATAGCCCCCTTCCGCTCCATAATTATGGATTGGGTTTTGCAAGGTACTGGTATTTCCATCTCCAAAATCCCAAAACCAAGCCACTGCCCCAGGAGTTTGATCGGTAAAAGCTACGGTCAGCGCATTGGGGACAAAGGTGAAATCTACACTTGGTTTGTGTTGCTGCCAAAGAAAATCAGTGGACTTATTGAGGATGCTATCCCAGTGCATATTGCCCCCCGTTCCATTTACCCAAGTTCCATTTGACGTTCCATAAAACTCATGTTCTTCATTGGGAAGTAAGTAAGTTTCTTTATTGGTAAAACCGTTATTGGTCAGGGTATTATTGATCTGGTTACTTCCGTAAACGGTAGGAAAAATTCCAATCCCAAAAGGCGATCCAGAATCATAAGGCACCGTAGAATCAGAAGAACCATGTGCTAAAAAAATGGGTTGCGCATCTGCTGGAGAAATCAAAGCCAAATCATTGACTGCGCCCCACAGGGAAATAACCGCGTTAGGCGTTCCACTTTGCCCCAAATTACTTCCACGATCTACCGGTCCTAAATCTGGAGCGGTATAGAAAAATGGAAAAATGAGATTCGAATAATCGACTTCTTCTGCAAAAGGTGGCTTTTCATTCGGAGCGGTCATATAGATACTATGCAAAGCTACAAATGCTCCGGCACTACTTCCTGCAATGTACACCTTACTAGGGTCGATTCCATAGGTAGTAGCATTGGCACGAAGGTAGCGAATGGCGGAACGGCCATCTTGTAATCCTCGATACGCAGCGCGAGTGGAATGCAGATCTGCATTCGACAAAACATAGAATCCTTTTCGGTAATCCATCGTGGCGGTCACATAGCCCATGCGAGCAAAGGAATCACAAAAGGCTACCATATCATCGTGATTGCGATTGCCTAAAGCAAAACCACCGGCATGAACAAATAGAATTACCGGACGTAAGTTGTGGACATCTCCAGTGGGTTCATAAATATCTAGGACTAAGTCATTATCGGAAGTAAAACCTTCATTGAGGTAAGGTGCATTTAGAAAAGGAGCGGTATCATAAACGACATCCGTCGTAACGGTAGAGGAAGTAAAAACAGCATCCTTATACCTTTTGTTTTGCGCTTGAATTTGGACAAAGAGTAGAAGAGTTATGGCTAGTAGTAAATTTTTTTTCATGTAAATTAAAGTTTGGTCATTAGCTGAAAGACTTCTCTAAGTTACGGAAATTGTGGAAAATTTTATGGGAAGATTTCATATAAGTTAATCCTACTGAGATAGGTCGCAGTAAGCAATTAAGTGTTGCATTAAAAACGGGTAATCAACTTTGGTTGACTACCCGCTTTATGGGCTAAATTTCTTTTAGAGTTAGGGGCTCTAA
>CAYQRA010001065.1:0-2048 GCA_964419315.1 uncultured Saprospiraceae bacterium
TTTTTGGTAGCCTTGCCGATTCGAAATCAGGCGCCATTGGTTTTGGCGGAGCAAGAAGAAAAAACGGAGTTAGCGATTCCTGCCAATTTGCAAAAGGCCCTTCCCAAAGAAGTGGTTCACAAAATTGGTGAGTCTAAAAATAGCATCGTGGAATCTACTTTGCCACAGGTTTTAATCATCGAAGATAATCCGGATGTCGTAATTTATCTCAAGTCTTGCCTCCAGCAATTTTACCATATTGACGTGGCTTATAATGGAGAAATTGGAATTAAAATGGCTTTGGAACGTATCCCGGATTTGATCATCAGTGATGTGATGATGCCGAGTAAAGATGGATTTGAAGTTTGTGAGGTTTTGAAAAATGATGATCGCACGAGTCATATTCCCATTCTTTTGCTAACTGCGAAAGTAGATGTCGCTTCGCGAATCGCAGGCTTAAAGAGAGGCGCTGATGTGTATTTATCCAAGCCTTTTGACAAAAATGAATTATTGATTCGACTGGACAATCTGATGACGCTGCGGCAGCGAATGCGACAGGTATTTGCGAAGCAGGTCGAACAATTGCCCACAGACTTAGCTCCTTTGAATCCGCAGGATGAGGTCGCCATGGTGGAAGATATTTTTATCCAAAAAATAAAAAGCATCCTGGAAGAAAACATTGGCGATGAAGATTTTGCTTTGCCGCAGCTCTGCCAGAAAGTGGGAATGTCTCGTTCTCAGTTGTTTCGTAAGATGAAAGCATTGACGGGTACCGCGCCTTCTATTTTTATCAAAAACTATCGGCTACACAAAGCCAAATACCTTTTGGAAAACACGGATAAAAATGTAGCCGAAGCCGCTTATGAAGTTGGATTTAAAGATCCTTCTTATTTTTCGAAAATATTCCAAGAAACTTTCAACACTTTACCAAGCACAACCTCTAAGTAACTCATAACCAAACCATTATCCCTTGGGTAATTTCGTTCCTTGCAACGAAATTACCCATTTTTTTTGCCCACCCAGCAACGATTCCACCTTTTCTTGAACGCTTTTTCCTAGCCTCCCAGCCCTCTTTCTCCCCAACTTTGCAATGTACTTTTTCACGATAGTTTTATCAATTCTAAACTACCCGAAAAGTACAAAACCAAACACTTTAATTTTTTAATAACCCCAAGTCTTGCCCCACGCAAGACCTTAAAACCTTTTGTCTAATGAAAAAGTCTATTCAAAAAAACAGCAGCCTCAATTCTCCTTTCGCTTTATTTACCAAAGCAGCATTAAGTAAAACACAGCAAGGAAGATTGAAGGGAGGAGCAGATGATAATGATGATGATGGCATCATCGTAGAAGATGTGGTAGAAGGATAAATCCTGATCTAGTAGAAGGATAAGTCCTGATGCAGTAGAAGGATAAATCCTGATGTAATTGAAGGATAAGTCCTTCTTCGGAAAAAATCATGGATAGCTCGGCTTTACGCGTTAAGGTCGAGCTACTTTTTTAGGGCCTCTTTGGTTTTTCGCAAGACCCAGGCTTTTAAAACCAATCTTGGCGTCGTTTGGATTTTTTTCAAAAATTGCGCGTTGACATTATTTTGTAAAATGGCTTGACATAGACTTCGAGTCGCTAGAATAAAATTTAGGTAAGCCTCCTGTTTGACAATCGCAATGGCTTCATTGCGGCGAACAAATTTTTCAAAAGCATAAGTCTGAGCGATCAATAAATCATAATAGCTATCGTCCTCGACAAATTGCTCGAAATAAATTCGTAGAAGAATGGCTTTCGATTTTAGAATATACAGGGTTTGGGTAAAGTTATAATTGATCAGTAAATCAATCGCATCAGGATAATTTTTTTTGTAAAAAAACAATAGGCCGAGACTCAGGCGATAGGCTTCTTCTTTTACCGAATCTGGTAAATAGGGCTGGTATTCTATGATAAAATTTTCTACCCAATCAAAGGCCTTTTCCAGAATACCTACGGTGACGATATTGGTAAAAGTAGTCTCTCCGATTTTTCCATTTTCCAAAGCCAGGTCATGTTTTAAGCCAAACTGATAGAGGTCTAGCATT
>CAYQRA010001066.1:0-2045 GCA_964419315.1 uncultured Saprospiraceae bacterium
TTTGATTCGTCCTTTGCAGGAGCGACCGGTGCGCGTAGATCGGGAAACTTTATCGCTGGGTTATGCAGGCGTTTATTCTAGTTTTTTATTGCACTCGGAAAGAGCGGCGGAAAAATATGGTTTGGAGTCGCGCGTGATTTTGGAGGAATTGGGAAAAAGAAAAATGGTGGGTGGTCAGGAGGATATGATTATTGATGTGGCTTTGGATATTAAGAATCGAGGGTAGCTTAGAATATTGAATAATGATTTAATCAATACTTCCTCTACCGTAAAAAAATCCTTGCTCTCCATCAGGAGGAGGAGGTAATTTTTTTTGCAAAAACCAATAGTTGATTTTAGAATCAGTTTCCTCAGGAAACAACTTCCCTCGGTTTTACCGTAGCTTTACGGATTCCAACTTTCCAAACCCGATAGACCTGCAAAAGCAAGACCGGTACAAAATGAAACATCGCCGCTTGCCAATGATAATGAATCAATGCCCAATGCAAAAAAGTCAGAATGGCGGCGGCATAAACCCATCTTTGCAATTTCTTCCAAGTTCCTTTCAATGCTTTTACCGAAGCATCATTGCTCGTTACAGCTAGCGGAATAAAAATAAAAAAGGCCAACCATCCGGTGATCATTCCAATCTGTAAAAATTCACTCATCACCTGATCAAAGGCAATTTCATACAAATAAAAAATCGTATGCAAAAGGGCATAAGCAAAAGCGGCTACCCCAAAATAGCGTCGATTGCGTACCAGCCATCGCGTGACTTTACTTGTAGGGAACATTAAAACCAAGGGAGTGGCGACTAAGCTGACCACCAAAAATCGTCCGGAAAATTCTCCGGTGGCGTGCATCAAAACATCATAGGTACCACGGCCATTAAACAAGCCGATAATCATCCCAATCAAGGGAAAGGACAACAAAAGCCAAAGGCTGTATTTGGAGGAAAGAATTGATTTCATTTTTATTGGGAGCTTAATAGGTATGTGTGTCTAAACAACTTCATTACTAAGAAAAGGTTTTTTATTCAATTTTTCAGCAAATAGGGGCAAATGATTAGGATTCTTTAACAAAAAAATTTCTCTCGCGGAGGGAAAATAAAACTTCTCTGTTTTTTCCCTAACTTGCTTTTCTATGAAGTTGTTCAAAAATTGCTGCTTGAAGTGAAAAAGAGGAATTTTAGTTCAATTCAAGGCGTCAAAATCGAATAGCCGCGCTACCTTAGATTTTTACAAGGCAGAAGTGGACAAAAAGACCCTTTTGCAAGCAAGTAAGTAGTTTTTAAACAACTTCTATGCAAACTTATCCCATTCCCATTTTGCTCTATTTTTTTGCCGCCTTGGTCTTGCTCGGTTTAGGAGCTTGTAAGTCTGGCAAGGAGCAGCTTCAAGGAGTCAGTGTGGCTCAATTTAGGACATTCGTTGAACAAAGCAATTATGTAACGGATGCAGAAAAATATGGCTGGTCCATCGTACAATTAAATGTTTTTCAATTTGAAACTCGTGATAGTGTGGATTGGCGCAATCCTCGGGGAGAAGCTCCCGCTTCCCCCAACTTTCCAGTGACTCAGGTGAGTTATAATGATGCTTTGGCTTATTGCGAATGGGCTGGCGTACGTTTGCCAACTTACGAGGAGTATTGGATAAAAGTAGCCAAAGATAAAAATCCAATTATCACCAATGACCTACAAATCTATCCGCTAAACCAAGTCAATATTGTAGGCAATACCTGGGACATTACTGCCACAAAAAATTCGAATAAAGAATTACGATTGGCCGGAGGCTCTTACCTCTGCAATAAAAACACTTGTGATGGCGCTAGTCGAGACCGAATACTATTTGTAGATAAAACCACTGGGAATTCTCACATTAGTTTTTCGGTAATTGTGGATTAATACCACTTTGTCAGTTTAAAATTACTTTTATATCTAAATCTAAGATTTCTTTGCAGGGGGAGAATAACTTTTGATTTCTTAATCCTCCGCCCGCCATATGGCGGATGCCTACGGCGTAATACTTTTGCATTTGGCCAAAAGTATTCAAAACCCTCGTCAAAAA
>CAYQRA010001067.1:0-2030 GCA_964419315.1 uncultured Saprospiraceae bacterium
TGAGTGGATGATCTTCAGGAATTCCTGCTTCCACTTTTCCTACCAAATCCGCTCCTACATCGGCCGCTTTGGTATAGATACCTCCACCCACACGAGCAAAAAGAGCAATAGAAGAAGCTCCAAAAGAGAAACCAGTGAGAACGGTGATGACCTTATTGATATCCCATCCGTCCATTCCACTATAAAAGATAAAGAGTGATCCTAAACCAAGAACTCCTAGTCCAACCACTCCAAGTCCCATTACTGCTCCTCCAGCAAAAGCAACCTCAAGTGCTTTACCAAGACTCGTTCGAGCAGCATTGGTTGTTCTAACATTGGCTTTGGTCGCTACTTTCATTCCGATAAAACCAGCAAGACCAGAGCAAATAGCTCCTAAAATAAAAGATAATGCTACCAATGGAGACGAGTCTTCCGAAGTACCACTAACTCCTAATAATATCGCTACAATTACCACAAAGATGGCTAATACTCGATATTCTGCTCTTAAAAACGCCATAGCTCCATCAGCGACAGCATCGGCAATTCTACCCATTTTTTCTGTTCCTACCTCTTGCTTACTTACCCAGGAAGATTTCCAATAGGTAAATAGCAGCGCTATTATTCCGAATGCCGGAATGGAGTACATGATTGTTTGACCTAGATTCATAATCGTTTTGTTTGAATATTTTGAAGTATATATAAATATCTTGTTAACCTTTGGTTATTAATCAAGTAAGTTGTTTAGATTTTTCAATTTGTGGTAACCATAGATTATTACGGGGGGCGAAATTAAGGCAATTTTATATTCTGTACAACTTAATTACACTAATAATGAGTGAATTATACGTGTAATTAAGTCTGCTATGTAATATTATAGAGGAAAATAGCTTTTGTTCCGAGGATTATCTAGCTACGCCATTCTACTTTTTCAGAAATGGGGCCTCTTTTACCTACTAGGCCGGGATTTTCAAAATAGCCCATGTATAATAAGCCAAGGCATTGCTCTCCCGGTTTTAAATGGAGAAAATCAACTGCCTTTAGGATAGATCCTGGACTTGACCAATAGCTGCCTATACCGTAGCTAAATAAACTCAAAGACATATTTTGAACAGCACAGGCGACGGCTGCAATTTCTTCCCATTCAGGTACCCTTTCCTCAGGATCTCTTTGCATACAAATAGCGATGACTGCTCCAGATTGCAAGGGTTTTTGTCTTGTTTTCTTTAGTTTCATTGGAGAAAACTTCTCTTCTGGCGTATGACTTTCATAATAATCGCCTAGATAATCGCTCAACTCCTGTAAGCCATTTCCTTGAAAGACTTTAAATCGCCAAGGCTCTGTAAAACGATGGGTCGGAGCCCAGTTTGCATTTTCTAAGACTTCCTCCAATATCTCTTTAGAGATAGCTTGAGTTTTATACATTTTGGGAAAAACAGAACGGCGATTGCGGAGCAATTGGGTAACTTCAGTAGATTTCATTTAATTTCAATATTTTGAGCGAATATAATGAAGTTGTTTAAGAATTAGGTAGAAGTTTTATTTGTAAGTCATTGAATTCAAGGCCACCCGTCCGCTTAGCGGCCTACCGGCCGGCAGAGGCAGGTTCCCTCATTTAATACACTGCTCTGTATTACCCTACGGGTTCATTCGGTCATAATCTTATTTTTTCTCACTTCTTCCGGAAAAATACAATTTTTCAGCTCGATTCATAAAAATTTTTAGACTAGTCTAAAAACTGCTATCTTTATATCATGAATTCAGCAATTACGCTATCTACCACGGAGGAGAATTATCTGAAGGTTGTTTATCAGATTTCTGAAAAAGGGGGAAAGACTGCCAATACCAATGCCATCGCAAGCGGTCTTAGTACTAGTGCTGCATCGGTCACTGATATGCTGAAACGCCTATCCGAAAAAGGATTGCTTCACTACGAAAAATACAAAGGCGTAAGTCTCACCCAAAGTGGACAGAAGTTGGCGACTGCTTTGATTCGCAAACATCGATTATGGGAGGTTTTTTTGGTAGAAAAATTACGTTTTTCTTGGGATGAA
>CAYQRA010001068.1:0-2030 GCA_964419315.1 uncultured Saprospiraceae bacterium
GCGGATTGGTTCGCGCTACTCCACTGCTCCTGCTTTTCAATCGCAATTACTCAAAGTGAAGATGGATCAAATTGCTAGTCGCAAGTCTCTAAAAGAGTTGATTGATTCAAAAAGAATTTTTGTATCCACGGTAGCGTCGATTAGCAATCGACCAGAGTTGTTGAAACTTAAGAAATTTCACCGAGTGATCATCGACGAAGCGAGTCAAATCTTAGAGCCGATGCTCGTCGGACTTTTGCCACAATTTGATCGCTGCTTATTGATCGGAGATCATCAGCAATTGCCAGCAGTAGTGGTGCAGCATCCGGATCTGTCGGAAGTAAAAGAAAAGGATTTACGTTCTCTAGGTTTAAATGATTTGCGAGATAGTCTTTTTGAAAGACTCTTTCGACGCTGCATCGAACAAAATTGGACTTGGGCATTTGACCGCCTGAGTCAACAAGGGCGGATGCATCAGGAAATTATGGATTTTCCCAATCAACATTTTTATCAGGGTGGCCTAAAAATTTTACCCGCGCATTGTGATCCACAAAAAAAGCAAACCCAAAAATTACAGTTGACTATTCCTGCGCAATCTGTTCCAATAGATCATCAACTTTGCCAACATCGACTGCTATTTTTTCCAACCCATAGCGACTTACAAAGTACCACCAACAAGACCAATATTCACGAAGCTCAACTCATCTGTCAATTGGTCAAACGCTACCAAGCCATTTATAAAAGTAGCGAGGAAGATTTTCATGCCAATAGCATTGGAGTCATCACGCCCTATCGGGCGCAGATTGCGCAGATTCGAAAATCATTAGAAGATGATGGACTTGACCCTGAGCATTTGACCATCGACACGGTGGAACGTTATCAGGGAGGCGCACGCGACATCATTATCATTTCCCTTTGTACCAATCAATTGAGTCAATTGGCCTCTTTGGTTTCAGAATCTGGGGAAGGAGTTGATCGGCGATTGAATGTCGCTTTGACTAGGGCGCGTAAGCAATTGATCGTGATGGGCAATCCGGAGGTGTTGAGTGGAAATGCGGTCTATGCTGCATTTATGCAACGCTATCAAAGGGGAGAAACTTTCTAGCGTAGTGCCGACTAAAATCATGTTTAAATTTAGTTCGCCTATTCAGGCTCATGAACCTTCGGTTTCTATCAACTAAAAACCAAACTTTATCCTTACTGTTTGCTGGTCTTATCCAAAAAATAAACTGTGCAAAAATCTTCCGGGGGTGAAGGTAAATCCACCTGCGATGATTATGGCGCCAAAGTATAATAAGATCATTTTTCGTTTGTGCCTTTTTACCTCTCCATTTTTGATGGCCCAATAAGCCGTAGGAACGGTATAGATAGTTAAGAAACTAAAACTATGAATCCAACCAAAATGATTTAGAAACCTTGGCCCAACCTCTGCTGGCATAAATAAGGTTACAGAGGCGGTTAGGAGCATGAGGATCATGTATATTCTCCCAAAAACTTTGTGCGTATTTGTTCCTTTTTGAATAATTAGCAATAGCATTCCGATGAAAAAGCAGGGAACTACTGTTGCCAGATGGAGGTATAATAAATTGATGTAGCTCATCTTAATTAATTTAATGGGGAAATAGTTTGACGGAACTATTGGTTTCCATCTCTTACTTAAAAGTTTTTTTTTAATGAACGCTGTTTAGTGTTCGGGCGGCTTGGGAACTGCGCGACAGATGGAAGCCTAGGGGATATTTAAAATCTTATGCGTCTGCAAACTCAATCGCCACTGAGGATGGCGTAGGCAATATTGTAGCGCAGCTCGGGTATTTTCTTCCGTCCGATCTCCGTCCATTGCTTGCAGGTAAAAGTTTTCAAAATCCAAATCTTGGAAACGCTCTGGCTCTGCTCCTACTTGTGGATAAACCAACTTTAGTTCATGGCCTTTGGTAATCACTAAATCAGTATTGGCTTTAGGGCTCATACAAATCCAATCTATATTTTTTGGCGCGGCAATCGTACCATTGGTTTCTACGGCTACTTCTAATCCTTTTTTATGAAAAGCATCC
>CAYQRA010001069.1:0-2028 GCA_964419315.1 uncultured Saprospiraceae bacterium
TTTTTACGCATCCGAACTTGCCAAAAGATAAGATTCCGTATTGGGATTATGATGCCCCAAATATTCCTAATGAACCCCGAGATGTTTCTGCAGCAACTATAGCTGCTTCCGGACTCTTGGAATTGAGTACACATGATTCCAAAAACCAAAAGAAATACATGGATTGGGCCAATCAAATTCTTAATAGTTTAGAAGCGGAAAAATATCAATGCAGTGTTCCTCCTTTTTTCTTAAAACATAGTGTAGGAAGTATTCCGGGGGAATTTGAAATCGATAAACCCATTATCTATGCGGATTATTATTATGTAGAAGCCTTGTCCAGAAAAGAAAAAATGACCGATGCGACTTTCTCTTTTTTAAAGGCTAAAAAATAGAAAATGATTAATAAAATTTTTCAAATAATTGCTTTGGTGTGCTTAATGTCTTTTTTGTCTAGCAAAGATGTTGGTTCATTTGGTAAAATATTAGAGAAAAGAAAGATAGAAAATATCAATTCAAATTGGCAATATCTGGAAAATAATTTGACCGATATCACGGAGCTGAAAAACCAAAAAAAATGGGAAACACTAGACCTCCCACACACTTGGAATCAATGGGATGCTGTGGATAATTTACCGGGCTATCGAAGAGATGCCAGTTGGTATCAAAAGGAAATTTTTATTGAAAATTATCAGGAGGTACAATATATCTTATACTTCGAAGGGGTAAATATTACTTGTGATGTTTTTGTCAATGGACAAAAAGCAGGAAGACATGTGGGGGGCTATGTAGGATTTGATATTGATATTACTCAACTCGTTAAAAAAGGACAAAAAAATAGTATTGCTATCCGAGTGGACAATAGTTATAATCCAGATGTCATTCCTTCCCAAAAAGCGGATTTCTTTATTTATGGTGGGATAACCAGAGATGTTTGGCTAAAAACCTTACCCCTGACCAATATTAAAAAGGTACAAATTAGTACTCCGAAGGTTTCTAAAAAAGAAGCTTCAACGATGCTTAATATTGACTTTCATCATTTAGATTGGCGGGCTAAAAATTACTCGGTAAAATGTCAAATTCTTGAACCGGTGACGAATAAAGTAGTAGCGGAAAAAACCATGAAGATTGCGGATAGTACCACCTTTGCATTACCTGTAGTCAAAAATCCAAAACTTTGGTCTCCGGATTCTCCTAATCTATACCAAGTTGTCATTCAACTATTCGATGCTAAAAAAGCAATAGATGAAAAAGTTGAAACCATTGGTTATCGTTGGTTCAAATTTGACGACAAGGGCGCATTTTATTTGAATGGAAAAAGGGTATTACTGCGCGGAACTCATCGCCATGAAGAACATGCTGGTTTTGGAGCAGCAATGCCAAATAATCTACATCGAAAAGACATGGAACAAATCAAAGGAATTGGGGCCAATTTTTTACGGCTAGGACATTACCCACAAGATCCTGAAGTTTATAAAACTTGTAATGAACTAGGTATAATTGTTTGGGATGAATTGCCCTGGTGTAGAGGCGGAATGGGGGAGGCAACTTGGGAGTCCAATACAGAAAGATTATTGACCGAGCAGATTCATCAAAACTATAACCATCCTTGTATTTTGTTTTGGTCACTAGGAAATGAAATCTATTGGTTGCCAGATTTTGAAAATGGCGACGACAAAGTTCGAATGAATAAGTTTGTGAAAAAACTCAATGACCTTGCGCATAAATTAGATAAATCCCGATTTACCTCTATTCGAAAATATTATGCAGGAGCAGATTTAGTAGATGTATTTTCTCCCTCTATTTGGTCCGGTTGGTATGCAGGTGTTTACACCAATTATCAAAATACACTCTCCGAAAATCAAAAAAAATATCCACGATTTTTACACATGGAATATGGGGGCTCAAGCCATGTAGGTAGACATACTGAAAATCCAATTACAGGCGATGGTTCGATGAATGAAGATGATTGGGCAGAAGTCTCCAACCAAGTCAATATCAAGAATATTGCTAAAAGTGGAGATTGGACAGAAAATTATATTGTAGACT
>CAYQRA010001070.1:0-498 GCA_964419315.1 uncultured Saprospiraceae bacterium
CCAGCATCAAAATTATTCCCATTGAAATTCACCGTATATTTATCCGCACACCATGCCGACAATTCATCGGGAAAACAACCTGTAAAATTATTCCAATCCAGACTTATTCTGGTTGATTGAGCCTGTGCGCCAATACTTCCCCACTCTTTTGGAATTTCTCCCTCTATTTGGCTAGATCTTAGATCAAATACCTGCAATTGGGATAGATTACCTAACTCTTTTGGCAGCTTAGTCAACATTCGGTTATTACTTACATTTAAGAATAGCAATTGACTCAAATTCCCTATTGTTGATGGTATGTTTGTAATATTCGTATTGCTCAACTCTAAAGTTTCTAAATTCCTTAGATTACCGAGATTATCTGCAATATTTCCATCAATTGGATTACGATTCAACTCTAAAGTCTTTAGCGTCTGAATATTCCAAAGTTCGTTAGGTAGTGTGCCTGAAATACCATTCTGACTAAGTAGCAATCTTTCTAACCTTGGCAGGTCAAAA
>CAYQRA010001070.1:508-2025 GCA_964419315.1 uncultured Saprospiraceae bacterium
TTCTAGCATATCTTGGTCATTATCCACCGCTCTAATATAGGCAGGAATTTCTTCAATACCAGTACTTGTTAAATTCAATTCTTTGATATTCTGCAATTGGCGCAAAGCATTGACTGGTGTTGGTCCATAACTAGCATAATAGGTAAACCCTAGATTCAATATTTCCAAATGTGTTAAATTACCAATCTCTTCGGGTATACCGCCCCAGAAATAGGCTCTAAAAAAGTTCAATTCTTTTAATTTCGTGAGCTGCCCGATCTCTTTTGGTAAAAAACTATAACCTCTACTATTGGATAAGTTCAAGTGGGTCAATTCTTTTAATTGCCCTATACTAGCAGGAATCGTACTGGTCGAACCACTAAAAGAGAAAAAATTACTAAGTCCCTGAAAATTCAGCTTTTGTAGAGCCGTCAATTGTCCTATCTGAGTAGGTATATTTCCTGCCAAGCGATTATTCGGCAAAGCAATCTCCGTAACTCGTCCTTGATCATTACAGGTTACTCCAAACCAACTACAGGGATTACAGTCTGCCACAGGCCATTTTTCTATCCAATTAGAACCATTTAAACTATCAAAGATGGCAACCATTGCATCCGCATCTGGATGACCACAATTAGTAGTAGAAATGGTAATAGTCCTATCTAACTGACAAATTCGAGTATTACTAAAAGTCTTATAGGTGATAGAAAGTTCATAGTCGCCGCCCTGCAAATCCATTAGGTTTACCTCATTTTCCGTACAGTCACTACAACTAAAAAGCGGTCTACTAAATCGACTACCCTTCCATATAAAAACATCAAATCGAGGTGCTACTAAGTTGCTAATACGCAATTGATTATTAGTGCTATTGATTTCAATCGTATTACAGTCTGCCGTTTCGTCTAGTCGATCGCCTCTACAAGTACAGCCATCAGGTTGGATAACATCTCTGGTAGTATTAGGATCTCCATCATCACATTCCGCCCCCGCAAACATCGGAAAATTCGGGTCATTATCATTACAATCTTCACTATCACAAAGTCCATCACCGTCTGCATCTTGAAACCCCAAGCCAGTCGAACAAGCTTGTGCAAAATCACCTTCAAAAGGTAAAGTTTGAATGTTAGTGGCAATCACCTCTACCCTACCACATAAATCCATTGGGAAACAACCCCTAAGTCTAAAATTCCGTCCAATATCAAACTTCGTCAATGCTGGCAAATCAGCCAATTCAGCAGGCAACTCCCCATTCAAACCAAAGCCTAACAAATTCAATTCAGTGACTCTTCCATTGGCATTACAAGTCACTCCTTCCCAGTCGCAAATATTACAATCCCCTAAATTCCATCGACGATTCCATTCTTCTCCTCTAGTTGAATTATATAAAGCAACCAAAGCAGAATAATCTGGTAAATCACAGCCCGAACCAGGCACCGTAATAGGCTCATTTCTTCTTAAACAAACTGAGTTACAATTGTGTTTTTATTAAATTTTTAATAGTTTATTAACTAAATCCATGGTAAATTGGATGTACTGAA
>CAYQRA010001071.1:0-2023 GCA_964419315.1 uncultured Saprospiraceae bacterium
GTAGTACCATCACTCAACAAGTTATTCGCTTAGCGCGAAAAGGTAAGAAAAGAACGTACTTCGAGAAACTAAAAGAATTGATTCTAGCTACCCGATTAGAATTAGGAACTTCAAAAGAACGAATTTTGCAATTATATGGCTCTCATGCACCTTTTGGAGGTAATGTTGTTGGAATTGATATGGCAGCTTGGCGTTATTTTGGATTACCTACACATCGATTATCTTGGGCAGAGAGTGCTACACTGGCGGTGTTGCCAAATGCACCTTCTTTAATATATCCGGGTAAAAATCAAGTACGTTTAAAGAAAAAAAGAAATAAGCTCTTAAAGACACTTTTAGAACAACAAACAATTGATTCTTTGACCTATGATTTGGCTATAAGCGAAAGTCTTCCACAAAAACCCTATTTTTTGCCTCAAGTAAGTCCACATTTAGTCGATCGATTAGCAAAAACACAAAAAGGTAAACGAATTCAGACTACAATAGATGCCAGGCTGCAAAAACAAGTTAATCAAGTAGTAAAGGGGCATTATACAATACTGCGCCAAAATGAAGTATATAATATGGCTGTTTTGGTCATAGATATAGATACAAGAGAAGTATTGAGTTATGTGGGTAATACGCGAACCGATAAGACGCATCAAAAAGATGTGGATATTATTCATGCATCTCGAAGTACCGGAAGCACATTAAAACCACTGCTATATGCTGCGATGATGAATACTGGAGAATTGCTGCCAGAACAATTAGTGCCAGATATCCCTACAGTGATAGCCGGGTATAGTCCAAAAAATTATGATGAAAATTTTAGCGGGGCAGTGCCCGCTAATCGAGCTTTGGCCAGATCGCTGAATGTTCCGGCCGTTAGATTATTGAGGCAATATGGATTGCAGCGATTTAGAGATGAACTTAATGCCTTTGCTATAAAGGGTGTAAAATATAGCTCGGATCATTATGGGTTGTCATTAATTGTTGGAGGTGCAGAGGGTAGTCTTTGGGACCTTTGTAAAACATATGCTGGATTAGCAGGTACACTTAATCATTACGAAAATACATCCAGTGAGTATTATGCCAAGGAGTATGTAGAGCCCATTCTAATGGCAAATCAACACGTGGATTTCGGAAAAAAATCAAGACAGAAACAAGTGTTTGGGGCAGGTAGTATATGGTTAACTTTTGAGGCTATGAAAGAAGTGAATCGTCCAGAAGGTCAAGAGGCTTGGGAGTTTTATGATTCATCTAGAGAGATTGCCTGGAAAACAGGTACGAGTTTTGGAAATAGAGATGCTTGGGCAATAGGGGTTAGTCAAGATCATGTAGTTGGAATTTGGGTAGGTAATGCTGATGGAGAAGGAAGGCCAGAACTTACAGGGCTTAATGCCGCAGCACCAGTGCTGTTTGATGTATTTGGATTGTTGCCAAATTCGAAATGGTTTCCTGTGCCTCATGATGATGTTGTTGAGATTGGCGTATGTGCAAATAGTGGGTTTTTGGCAGGCAGCAATTGTCCTCAAAAAAAAATGTTAGTTTCAGTCTCAGAAATGAAAACAAAACCTTGTGCGTATCATCAATTAGTGCATCTTGATGCTTCAAAACGGTATCGAGTTAATTCTTCTTGTGAGCCCGTATCAAGTATTAGTCATGAACCTTGGTTTGTGTTACCTCCATTGCAAGAGTATTTTTACAAAAATAATAATGCGGATTATCGATCTTTACCTCCTTATCGGTTGGATTGTAATAAAGAAACTCAGCAAAACATAGCTTTTATTTTCCCAAAAACAAACGGAAGCGTATATCTGCCAAAAGGTTTTGATGGCAAGACCAACGAAGTGGTGCTCAAAATTGCACATAAAAATCCGGAAGTAGAAGTATTTTGGTACGTAGATGATCATTTTATTGGTAGTACCAAGCAATTTCACGAAATGGCGATAAGTCCCAAGCCCGGAGAGCACATAATAACTGTTTTGGATGAACAGGGTAATGAGTTGAAGCGAAAAATCGAGGTTAAAGAATAATAAATTGA
>CAYQRA010001072.1:0-2020 GCA_964419315.1 uncultured Saprospiraceae bacterium
TGATTTTGATTACCGTGCAGATTTTCACTTGAGTGGACCAATTGGTGATAAACTCCGTTTTGGTATGGGCGGTTATTTGATGCAAGATTCTGGTTATAAAGAATGGGCGATTAAGGACAAAGGCGCACAGATTAGTGGTAATTTAGAATATTCAATCACTGAAAAGTCAAAAATCCGTATTTATGGAAATTATGGAAACACCCAGTTCAATAACTTAACAGATGCTCCTTATAATCTAGGAAGTCGTCAAATTGCAGATGGTTGGGGGACTCGTAACACCTATTATCCAGATAATTCGCAATTGGATTTTCAATCTACTTTAGTCAATAGTGCCTTTGCACCAGCAGCCTTCCAAGTTCCAATATTGGATGCTAATGGAAAAGAAATTACACAAAATCAGGCAGAAGATAATCGAGAAGAAGTAGCAGGTGGAATGATTGGTTTGAGTGCTGATATTGCTTTGACGGATGGTTTATCTTTGGTTCAGAGAATTAGAATAAGTTCTTATGATTGGAGAGATCATAACGAAATTACTTTTAGCAGTTTTTACACACCTCAAAGTAATATTCTTAGATTAAATGCCAATTCAATTGGCAAAATCAATGATTTGATTAATGAAACTAGATTGCAATATAGACTAGAAGGAGATAATGCTAAGCATTTGTTCAGTGCAGGAGTTTATTATAGTAATGCTAGTTACGATCGTTTTGGAGGATTACATTGGTACACTTCTAATGTGAATCCAAGACCAACTTACAGCTGGTTTGGCCCTCCAGGTACACCTCCTCCAACAAGCTTTTCTTTATCTGGAACTACTTCTCATCAAGAAGAAAGCGTAACTTCTTTTTTCATAGGAGATGAAATGGTTTTCAATGAAAAATTAAGCATCAATGCTGGAATACGTACTGATAGAATGGTAGGGTTCTTCAATAATGATCCAGAGGTCATCGGAGATATCGACTACAATCCAGCAGAATTAGTAGAAAATGAGTTGGACTTTTCTAATTGGTCTGGTTCTTTAGGAATCAACTATTTATTTACGGAGCGTTCCGCAGTTTATGGAAGTATTGTTAGAGCTTTCTCTTTGCCATCTGTTGGTTTGAATACACCAATACCTGAGAAAGATGAGATTGTAGTGAATACAGAATTAGGAGTAAGATTTGGAATAGGAGATTTAGGAATAGATTTTGGAGCATTCAATACAGTGATTGATAATCGAATCGCAAGCGTATTTGATCCAACTGCTAGTACTGGTCAAACCTTTATTCCAAGGCCTGTGGGTAAAAATACAGTAAGAGGGGCGGAGCTACAATTAACCTATGCACCTTCAACAGTCAACGGACTTCTATTCAGAGGTAGTCTTACCTTGCAGGAGTCTCAGTATGATGGATTCCAAATTGCATTGGGTACTATTGATGATGATCGTGATCCTGAGACTCCTAATGTAGTGGAGGCGGATCTAGATAATTTATTTGGACTAGAATTGATCACTATTGATGCTGCTGCAAATGCTTACGCAGTGGATGTTTCTGGAAATAGAGTTCAAAATACACCTAATTTCATCGCCGCTTTCAATGCTGGCTACAATGCCAAGTATTTTGGAGTAGGATTTGATTTCGTTCATTATGCTGGAAGATTTGCGACAGCTTTGAATTTATACGAAACACCTAATTTAACAATCGCCAACGCTAATGTATTTGGTCGTTATCCAATGAGCAACGGAAATGCGATTCGCTTGGGTGTTAGAATCAAAAACTTATTCGACAGTGCCAATCCTCAACAGTTAGTATTAGGTTCTACTAATGATGATACTTTAGTTCAAAAGCAAAGAACACCAGAATTCAATGGTATTTTAGGTTTTGCGACTATGCAAATTCCTAGAAGAGTATTGATTACTTTGGGATATGATTTTTAATTTAAAAGCTATTTTTGACGGGGTCGATTACTCTACCTCTGTCAATTCTAAAAGTGCATAAAGTTAGACGTGCGAACCAACCGACCGCCTAATGATAAAATTTAA
>CAYQRA010001073.1:0-2018 GCA_964419315.1 uncultured Saprospiraceae bacterium
AGAAAGAGAAGGTACTCGGTTTTTGAGTGCCAATAACTTGGCAAAATTTATCAATACCAAATTTGACGCGAGTAGTATCCAATCGCTTTTGTATGATCTGGTATCTAAGGGGTTCATCAATTACGATAATAATAAACAGATAGTAGAAGTCAAGGATAAGGTATTTCATTATGCGAATGCCAGTCAGAAAAAAGTAGATTACGATATTCTACGGGTAGTATCTGTCACCGATAGTACCAATGCGGTCATGAATATGAGTGATGGTTCAATAGATACTCGCGGAGTTGCAAACATTCAATTTAGCGGTCCCCAAAATGTAGCCGTAAAACCTTTCTTGGGAGAACTGACGATGAAGACCAATCGGAATCTAGATTTTGATGGTAAATTATTTGCCGGATACTCTCAAATGGAAGGAAAAGATTTTTCCTTTATATATGATCAAAATCATATAGAAACAGACTCCGTAAGGTTTTTGGATTTATTTATTCCAACCGATGCGGTCTCCGACGAAACCGGAGATACCATCGCCTTGTCGATCAGTTCTCGTCTAGAACACCTCAGTGGTGTTTTACTGATTGATGCCCCTTCCAATATGTCTGGCCAAGAAAATATTCCAATGTTTCCCGCCTTTGAAAGTAAAGACAACTCTTATGTATTCTACGATTACAAAGAAACTTTAGGGGGAGTATATACCCGAGATTCTTTTTTCTTCCAACTAGATCCTTTTAGTTTTATTAGCCTCGACTATTTTACTAGGGAAGATGTACACTTTGATGGAGTGATGGTCTCCGCAGATATTTTTCCTGAATTTAAAGAAACGATTGTACTACAAGAAGATGATGAATCTTTAGGTTTTCAAACCGAGACTCCGGCTGAAGGTTTTCCCAATTATCAGGGGAAAGGAACATTTACAGGAGAGATTGATTTGAGTAATAAGGGCTTTTTGGCTAAGGGAAATGTCAAATATCTTGGAGCCAATATCGATTCAGAAGACATCATTTATCAGCCTAAAAAAATGACGGCTTCAGCAGAGAAATTTGACTTGGCAGAAGATCGCACGGGGCCAGTGGAAGTGCCACAAACTTTGGGACTCGATGTATCTATTGACTGGCGGCCTTATGTCGATAGTATGTACGTAAGAACCAAAGAAAAACCTTTTGATCTTTTTAAAGAAAATAATCATACCCTTGCAGGAATGGTCATCTTGACTCCTGATGGTTTGAAAGGGGTTGGAAATTTTAAATGGGACAAAGGTATTCTCCAATCTAAGTTGATGTCCTTCGGGGCATTCTCGACCAAAGCGGATACTTCCAATCTACAAATCCTTGCTTTCGGTTCAGATGCTTTTGCCTTTGATACCAAAAATGTAAATTCCGAATTGGATTTTGATGCACAGAAAGGATACGTCAAAGCGAATGATGAAAATCACATTACGACGATGCCTTATAATCAGTATACCACGAGTCTTGACGAGTTTATCTGGGACATGAAAGAAGAGACGGTAACGTTCCAAAATGAAGGAGGAAAATTAGGGCGTTTTACTTCGATTCATCCCAATCAAGATTCCCTGACTTTTGAGGGAGCTACGGCTTTCTATGATTTGAAAAATAATGAATTGAAAATTGGAGGGGTTCCTTATATCCAATCTTGTGATGCTTATATTTATACCGAAACAGGGGATGTAGAAATCCGACCTGGAGGAGTAATGTCTAAGTTTAAAAATGCAAAAATCATTGCCGATACCTTGAGTAAGTATCACGTCATTAATCGAGCAGAAGTGACGGTAAAAGGAAAGAAAGAATACCGGGCATCTGGATTTTATGAATACAATATTGGAGATCGCAAGCAAGAAATTGAATTTAAAGATATTGTGGGAACGCGAGTTGGAAAAGGAGCTCGAAGTGAAAAGAATGCAGTGACTCGTGCGACCGGAACGGTGAGTACAGAGGATCGTTTTTACATCGACCATAAAACAGAGTTTAGAGGAAAGATTAGTTTGAGTGCAGAAAACATCAATC
>CAYQRA010001074.1:0-2017 GCA_964419315.1 uncultured Saprospiraceae bacterium
CAAAATAAATCAACCCCAACAAACCCATTCCCATTAAGACCATCAATTGCGCAAAACTTCCTACTAAGGTTGCAATGACAGCTTTCCAATTATGCTCTGGTTTCACAAACAAAATCCGTCCTCCATAAGCCCCAATTCGATTGGGTGTAAAGATGGAAAAGGTCACGCCTGCCCATACGGCTTTAAAGCTTTCGCTAAATGATAGATCAGAAAAATTGCGAATCAAAACGCGCCACTTACAAGTCTCCAAAATCCAATTGATGGGCATTAATACAATGGCGACTAGTAACCAAGGGATTTTCACTTTCGTGAAATTTTGCCGAAAGGCTAACCATAATTCATCAATGTTTTCTCTAAGAAATATCTGCCTGTACAATACCCATATGACCAAAGCCACTACGAGTACTTTGATCAATATATTGATTTGTCTGTTCTGAAATAGTTTTTTCAATCGAGATGAATATCTAATTATTGTATCCGGCATAGATAAAGAAACAGCTTGGTAATTTTTATCTTTTAGACGAAAAAAAATGTACAAAGTCGCTTTTGAAATGGAGAATTGAAAATTAAAAATGGAAAATTCACCCCAGAGCGAACAGAGAAAAAAGGAAACTAGACGGCAGTAAACAAAAAGTCAAACAATATCGACTATTCAATCATTCAAAATTCAATCATTCAAAATTGTATCTTTGAACCGTGAAGAAAGCAGAACCATATCGTTTATTAGGAATAGATCCAGGGACCAATATACTGGGTTATGCCGTCATTGAGATCCGCAATAAGAAAATGACACTCATCGAAATGGGCGTGGTCAAAATGGCTCACCTTGATCGGCATCAACTCAAGCTGAAAAGAATTTTCGAGCGCGTCCAAATCATTATCAAACAACATGGGCCCAAGGAGATGGCTGTAGAAGCCCCTTTCTTTGGAAAGAATGTGCAGTCTATGTTGAAGTTGGGTAGAGCACAAGGCGTGGCTATTGCGGCCGCTATGACTAAAGGTGTTGAAATATTTGAGTACGCCCCCAAACGCATCAAACAGTCCGTAACAGGCAATGGAAATGCCTCCAAAGAACAAGTAGCTGCCATGCTTGAAAGTATACTCAATACTAAGATGGACTCTAATTATCTCGATGCCTCCGATGCACTTGGTGCTGCTGTCTGTCATTTCTTCTCCAATGGAAAAGGACAAGTAGGGGAGAAAAAATATTCAGGTTGGTCGAGCTTTATAAAGGATAATCCGAAGCGATTGAAAAAGTAAATTGGTGCACGGTACACGGTTTGGACACCAGTTTATTAAAGAGATTTCTTGAAACTACACACCCGATCACTAAATCACCCGATCACAATTGAGTAGCTAGCTAATCAATTTCCACCACCACCTTCCCCATCGTCTTTCCAGTTTGAAATAATCTAATCGCCTCTGGTAATTTAGCGAAAGCGAAAGTATGACCTACCAATGGTTTTCCAATATTGAGTGTTTTCATTTCTGCCAGAATCTCGTGCATGAGTTCCGCTCTTTCATAAAGCCAAATGAGATTAAAGCCGAGCAAAGCTTTATTGGTTTCAATCAAATTTTGTGGATCAACTTTGGGGCGGGTTAGGAATTGGTAAAACAATTTCGGGTAATTAGGACGGTCGTTTGGTGTCGCGTATCTAGCTGAACCGTAAATAACCATTCGACCTTGAGGTGCCAACTGATCGTAACCGATTTGAAAAATTTTACCGCCGATGCATTCCATGATGAGATTGAGTTCTCTATCTTTTAGTTTTTCTTTTAGCCTTTCGGCAAAATCTTTTCCGCGTACGATGGCTGCATCATATCCTTCTTTTTGTAACAACTCTAATTTTTCAGGCCTACCTACTGTCCCGATGGTATAAGCATCGTATTTTTTCGCAACTCGATTGGCCAATAGCCCCACTCCTCCTGCGGCACTATGTATCTTACTTTGCAAGTGCATTTGACGAGTTTATACCTCCTCTTTTTATATAAAATGCGTTGACACATCACTTCCCCT
>CAYQRA010001075.1:0-382 GCA_964419315.1 uncultured Saprospiraceae bacterium
TGGTAATCTGAATACACAATTCCCGAGTAGGTGCAAGCACCAATGCCTGGGTCGTTCTGTCTTCTATATCAATCAACTGCAATAAGGGAAGACCAAATGCAGCTGTTTTTCCAGTACCCGTTTGGGCCAATCCGACCAAGTCGGTATCTCCTTTTAGTAAGGCAGGAATCGCCTGTTCTTGAATTCCGGTAGGTTCCTCAAATCCTAAAGCCTTCACCGCTTTCAATATTGGCTGGGACAATCCCAGACTTTTAAAATCACTCATGTTTGATATTTATGACCAGTATTGAACAGTTTGTAATCTAAAAAAATCGATAAAAATCAACTTTATTTCTTTCCTAAAAAATGGGAATTACAAAACCATGCGTCACTGACCCGCAAA
>CAYQRA010001075.1:392-2004 GCA_964419315.1 uncultured Saprospiraceae bacterium
TTTTAAAATCACTCATGTTTGATATTTATGAGCCAGTCTTGAATCACTGGCCCGCATAATAATGGTGCTTTGCCGGTAAAAACCCAGACTTTTCAGGGTTTTTGAGGCTTACTCACAAGCCTATGCCTCAAAGCGAGTGCAAAGGTAAGGCTTTATATTTACTCTTGCTGTTTTTTAAGGGAAAATGATTTTAGGAATTATTAATCGTGTAAACAGGCTCAGTTCTTACGGATTTCCTTACAGAAACCAATCCGTAGGACGAATACCATCAACTTAGACTAGTAACAAGAGCGGTCAAAAGAATATTGAATATCCAGTCATTGAATATTCAATTGGGCTAAACAATCGTAAATGTATTTCTTAAAGTTGATGACCTTTAGCTTATGCCCCCTCTTTTCTTTTTGAAGTTGTTTAAAAAAGCCCTCAATGATTTCAGAAAATATAGTTCCCCTAAAACCCCAATTCTAGACTCCTATAGGTAGGAAATTAAAACGGATTTCATTAAAGCTCCTACTTTCCACAATAATCAAAAGCAAAAGTCAGTTTATTCCTTCTAAGTACAAAATACAGACTACACCCAAAAAATGAAAACCAGTTTAATTTACCTTTTACTGCTTTCCCCTTTTAATTTTATTTCTGGACCTCTAGAATTCCCCTCTTTTCTAGAACTAGAAATAGACGAAGCCATTCAATTTCTAAAAAGCAAACAAAGCAACATACAAGAATCTTCCACTTCGTGGACTTCCCAAACCGAAGAAGTAGTAGCCATTGTTTCTCCAGAGTTGATCCGCCATCAACTTCTTCGGGATTTTTTTGAGACACAGGCATTAGAGGTCGCCTATGTCAATTTTGGAAAAACAGTCGCTGATTTTTCCATTGGCCATTTCCAAATGAAACCTTCCTTTGTCGAACAGTTGGAAGACTACCTCTCCCAAAATCCGATTTCATCCGTTTCCCTACAAAGCATCAATAGCTATCCCACACAAAGTAAAAAAGCCCAAAGACAGATTCGCCTAAAGCGCCTAAAAGATTTTCAATGGCAATTGCAATATGCTCATGCTTTTTATCAAGTGCTTTTGCATCGTTTTCCGGAGCTCAGGGGCTGGGCTCCGCAGGAGCGGATCGCTTTTGCAGCGAGTGCTTATAATCTGGGCTTCGAAGAATCAGCAAAAGACATCAGAGCATGGCGATGTATCGAAGCTTTTCCTTATGGAAAAAAATACGATGGAGCACAAGCTACTTTTGCCGATTTAGCGATTGCTTTTTACGAACAATTAATGATTCTAAACAAAAATTAATACACTTTTCGTCATAGACTTCTCCACCAAAAAAATACTCAAATAATTCGGTGAATTAGCTTGAGCCGTTTCCCTTTTTTCTATTCTGTCTCAAAACAGAATCAGTACCCAATTGCCAATCCGTATCTATAACCTTTAAAACATCATTCCTATTATGACGAACAAAGATCCACTATTCCTTTTAAGTTTCTGCCTTTTTCTTTTCGCTTGTAGCAGTCCGGAACCGATCTCGGCACCAGCACCAGTCTCTGTGGTACAAGCACCAATCCCAGCATTAGATCCTATTTTTGAGCAGGTGCGTTTTTCGGTGGCAG
>CAYQRA010001076.1:0-2002 GCA_964419315.1 uncultured Saprospiraceae bacterium
ATGATGCATTAAATCGTATCACATCAGGAATTAGTAGTGAGAATAATAAGTATTGGTCGGGTCTTTTTCTTTTGCTTGTTCACTGATGTTCGAGTTTTGCTGGTAGGTAGCGGACAACATTATTTTTTTGATTAGGGCTTGCATATCCCAGTCATTTTCCATAAAATCGACAGCCAAATAATCCAACAATTCGGGATGACTTGGCAGGTTGCCTTGGCTTCCAAAGTCTTCTTGGGTAGCTACCAATCCTTTCCCAAATAACATCATCCAAATACGATTGACTTGTACCCGAGCGGTCAAGGGATTGTCTTTTGAGATTAGCCATTTGGCTAAGCTTAATCTATTTTGCTTTGTACTATTTACTACTTCGCCTTTCGGCAAATTGGAAAATGCGTCAGGTGTATTTGGCTTAACCTCCTCTCCTATGGCATCATACATTCCACGGTCTAAAACGAAGGTCGGTCGCACTTCTTTTCGATCTTGCATAATCATCACTTCGAGGATATCGGTTGCTATTAAATTCTCTTCTTTTCGAAGTTCAGTGAGTTGATTTAAGTTATTATTGTACCGTCGATTTTTGCCACTTAAAAGATAATAGGCTAACTGTTGTGGCTCCGTAAGTGTATTGCCTGCCTCTCCGTTAGGGAGGTTAGGACTTACCGATGCTTCGATCGGCACAGGTTCGTCAAATAAAGCCTTCGCTTCAATATCCGACAACTCTCGATCATAAACTTTGAGTTCATCCATTACTATATTCTCGATGGATCGTTCCTTTTCTTTTCCTAGCATCAAGGGGTAGTTTAACCAATTGGAGCCCTTTACACCATGTAATAAACTTTTTTGCAAGTTGTCTTTGTGTAAGGTGTATTCGGGTATTTTTCCATCGACATAAAATCGTAAGCCATTGGCTTTGCTGCTCCCGTTGTAAGCCATAACAATATGCGTCCATTTGCCGACAGGCAGTTTATCTTTGGTCTGATAGTCGATACAGTTGTCGGGCCAAACGTGATTGAGTTGGAAGGATAAAGTGCCGTCTTCATTGAGTTTGCATATCCAACCTCGGTAGCCTTCGAAGTCCCCATTGGTGTTGTTGAAGATGGGGCCTTTTTCTCCTTCCTTTTGAAGCTTAACCCAAATGCTTACCGAAAAAGATTGGTGACGATCGAAATCCATATCTCGATTGAATCGAATGCCGCAATCGCCTCTGAATGCTATACCGTTTCCATTCTTTCCTTCGGCGATTAATGGACGACTATCTTTATCTCCTAATAAAGCGGCATCAGGTTTTTCTTTGGCTTTATTAAAAAAAGAAATGGTTTTATCTTTTTTGCCGATGCCAGCCCAACCCGCATTTTTTTTACCATCGAGATTGAGGCTACTTTTAGGAACTTCTAGCTCTTCTTCAAAATCAAAGTCGGCTACTAGTCCTTCTTTTAAATTGGGTTCGATTTTATTTTCTTTAACCCAAGTTGTGAATTCTTCTACATATTTTTCTGGAAGGATGGCTTCCTCTAGAGGTGCTATATTTTTACTTAGATCTGCTAATTTCTTTTCCTCTTCCTCCGTAGGTAGCATGACCGTTGGGGTGGCTTCGCCATTGTAAGGGACAATCCCTGAATCATTGTTATTATTGAAGAAGGCAGAAAGGGCATAGTAATCTTTTTGGGAGATGGGATCGTATTTATGATCGTGGCATCGAGCACACTCCATTGTAATTCCTAACAATGCTTTTCCGAAAGTGTTGGTTCGATCAGCTACATACTCTACTCGGTATTCTTCTTCTACTACTCCACCCTCTTGTGTTTGTGGATGATTACGATTGAAACAGGTAGCCAGTAGTTGATCTTTGGTTGGATTGGGTAATAGGTCACCTGCCAATTGTTCTAATAAAAACTGATCGTAGGGCATGTTTTCATTGAACTTATTGATGACCCATTCGCGCCAAGGCCAAGTGGTGCGCATACCATCATCTTGGTAGCCATGGGAATCTGCGTAGCGAGCT
>CAYQRA010001077.1:0-1997 GCA_964419315.1 uncultured Saprospiraceae bacterium
TTTCGTTGGGACTATAATGTTAGCTGCGGTCACTTCGGCCATGATGTCTACGGTTGATTCTCTACTCTTGGTAGCGGGTTCCGCGCTTTCAGAAGATATTTATCAGAATTTGACCCGTAAAAAAGCGACCAAATCACGTCGCCTTTTAGTAGCTCGAGCAGGTATTCTCATCGTTGGTATTGTTCCCCTTATTTCTATTATTAGCGGTTTTGCTGAAGGAGAACTCATTCAGTTTATTGTCATTTTATTTACGGCAATTATGGCCGCTGGATTTTTTACTCCCGTTGTAGGAGGTATTTTATGGAAACGTGCCACTAAGCAGGGCGCTATTGCAGCAATGGTAGGTGGGGTTGTGGTAACAGGACTCTGGAAGGCCTTTGGCAACTCACTGATTTATCCGGTGATTCCTGGTTTTATTACTAGTATATTGGCCTATTTAATATTTAGTTGGTGTACAAAACCACCACCAGAATCTGCCTGGAAACCCTATTTTGCAAAGAAAGAGAAGAACAGAAAATAACGAATATCAAATTACTAATCATGAATTTTATACCTCAAAGCATCAAAGGAAAATTGGTAGAAAGTTTACGCTTACGATCTTATTTAGGTATCATTTTTTTGAGTTTAGGAGTTATGGGCTTAGCTCAAGATGAACCCCTTACCTTGACTTGGGAAAATATTTATACCAAAAACTATGGTGCTGGCAAGGCAGTACTATCGCCAGATGGCAATTGGGTTCTGGTCACTGCGCGTACCGCTGATCAAAGCGGTATTTTTTTAAAGAAGGTAGATGGCGACGAGCCCGCTCAATTTCGTTTTGCGGGAGGTTCTCCAGCGTGGTTTGCAGACGGAGAACATATTGTCTATTCGAGTAAAGGTGATCTTTGGACTACAGGAGTAAATGATGATGCTCCCAAACGCCTGACCAATGATACTATGGATGAACGAGCGCCCCGCCCATCGCCAGATGGCAAATATATCGCTTTTTATAGTGGTCGTTCTGGCTATCAAGATATTTGGGTAGTGCCTTCAGATGGTTCTGCTCCCCCCAAACAATTGACCAAAAATGCCATGGAGTTGGACGATTTTCGTTTTGCGCCTTCCTGGTCTCCCAATAGCAAAGAAATTGCCTATTATTCTTTTAAAGGTGATTATTGGGAAGATGATATTTGGGTAGTAGATGTAGGCACAGGTATTGAAAGGCAAGTCTCCCAAAACCTTATGGCCATGTCCACACCAGTATGGTCTCCAGATGGTTCTCAAATAGCACTTTTTGCTAATGCAAAGGACGAATATTGGTATGAAGACCTTTCCTATATTTATCTGATAGACCCTAAGAAGGGAACCGATAAAAAGCTCGAAATGCAGGTGCATGCCACTGATTTACTTTTTAACCATACCATTAATTGGTCTGGTGATGGTAGTGAACTTTTTTTCCCGTATCAAGAACGTTCAGAGGTGGAGTTGTGGCGCGTGCCCTCTAAAGGTGGTGTAGCTACTCGAGTGACCAATATGGGGGGCACCTTTTTTAGTTACCATGCCACGCCCAATGCCGATGCTTTTGTCTTTGTGCGATCTACTTCTACACGCGGGAATGAAGTCGATTATGTAAAAGCCAACGGAGGTACTCCAAAAAGACTGACCTATCTATCCTCACAATGGCAAGGTCTTACCGAACCCGAAGAAATTAGTTATCGCAGTTGGGACGCATTGTATATCCAAGGCTTTGTTTACTATCCTCCTAATTTTGATCCTTCCAAAAAATATCCAGCTCTCGTGCATGTACATGGTGGTGGGACCAATACCTATTACAAACGCTTGAGTTTAAATGAGCAATATATGGCCCAAAAAGGCTATGTGGTCATCGCTGTTAACTACAGGGGCGGTTCAGGGTTTGGACGCCCCTTTCAAAATTTAAGTATTAACGATTGGGGCAATGGGCAGGCAAAAGATGCTGCTTTTGCATCCAATTTTATTCGCGACCAAAACTGGTCGAA
>CAYQRA010001078.1:0-1997 GCA_964419315.1 uncultured Saprospiraceae bacterium
CAAGTCCCGGAAATGTTTTTAGTACACCAGGCCAATATACCATCTGCCTTACGGCAACGGATGATCAAGGCAATTCCAACCAAACCTGTAAAACGGATTTCATTCAAGTTTTTTCTATCCCAGAAGTTGACTTCGACGCGGACCCAAAAGGAGGTTGTGCTCCTTTACATGTGGAGTTTACGGATTTGTCAATACCCGGAGATGGAGCTATCGTAGAATGGATTTGGGGAGTCGGTGGAGCTGCCGCAGTAATCATAGATGATGGCACATTGCCAAGTATCGAAAATGATTATTCAACAGCAGATGAATATACCATCAGTCTTACCGTACGAGATGAAAATGGTTGTGTCAATACACTCACACAGCCCAATTTTATCAAAGTAAATGAACCACCAGTTATTGCTTTTTCCGCACCTGTGCAAAGCTCTTGTACGGCTCCTTTTACCGTAAATTTTCAAAATGAATCTATTGATCCTTCTTTAGAATATTTTTGGACTTTTGGGAATGGACAAACTTATGCTGGAGCCAATCCACCTCCAGTGACTTACACGGATCAAGGAAATTACACCATCGAATTATCAGTGGAAGATCCGGTAACGGGATGTTCTTCAGAGTTGATTCAAGAAAATTATATTTCTGTAGCAACGCCAATTGACATCTTTGCCAATAAAATGGAAGCCTGTGTCAATGAGGTTATTGCTTTCAAAGATTTGTCAGGAACCGTTGCAGATAGTCTTGTCTGGACGTTTGGAGATGGAAAAACCATTAATAGATTACAGCCTAAATATAAATACAAAACAGCAGGTTGTTTTACCGTCACCGTGACTCGATATATTGGCACTTGTATTAGTACCGATACGCTTGCACCCTGTATTACGGTACATCCAATTCCTGATGTTGATTATATGGTTAATAATTTGATCGGTTGCAGTCTTCCTCATCAAGTTACGGCCACTGCAACTTCTGCCACTGCGGTCGTTTGGGATTGGGATTTTGGCAACGGACTCACTAGCAGTGATCAAAACCCGGTTGTAGATCTTCCGGATTTTGGTGTGTATCCAGTCACCTTAGTGGTTACGGATGCCAATGGCTGTACTAATATGCTCGTAAAAGATACCGTAAAGGTTATTGAGATGATGGCGGAAAAAGACTTTGGGACTTTATTGGGCTGTGTGCCGTTGGAAGTTACTTTGGGAGAAAATTCTACTACCGTCTCTCCAATTGTGGCTTGGGATTGGGAAGTCCGAGATGCTTTTGGTGCCACACCACCTATTGTCTATACTTCAACTTTGGAAAATCCGACATTCACTATAGTGGATACTGGAGTATATAATGTCCGTCTGGAAGTGACGAATGATCTGGGATGTGTGAATGAGCAAATATTTCCAGTCAGTATTTTGGCAGGTCAAGAACCTGATGTTGATTTTGTGCCAAGTGAAACAGAAGTTTGTTTTAAAGATGACGCCACTTTTGTCAATAATTCCAGTTCCTATGCGAATGGATTTTTATGGGATTTTGGAGATGGAACCTATTCGGAAGAAAGAGAACCTCGACACAATTGGGCGGATACCGGTTACTTTGATGTAACCCTTACCGCTTTCCATTACGGATGTCCAAATACTTTAACGATCCCAGATGCAGTTCGTTTTTTACCGCCAATTGCTGCCTTTAATACGGAACTGACCTGTGAAAAAAGTCTTCGCCGAGAATTTGTTGATTTATCGGTAGGAGCTGACGCTGTTTTTTGGGATTTTGGAGTAGATGGGGTAACGAATGATACTTCTGATCAGATCGCTCCATTCTTTGATTTTCCAGCGCCTGGGTCTTATTTTATAACTTTGATAACCACCAATTTTATCGCTGGTTGTCAGGATACCTTAGTAAAAGAAATTACGATTACCGACCCGGTTGCTAATTTTACTTTACCAGAATTAGAGGGCTGTGCACCGTTTACCATACGAATGATCGATTCCTCCTTACATGCCGATAAATATAAA
>CAYQRA010001079.1:0-1996 GCA_964419315.1 uncultured Saprospiraceae bacterium
GATTAGCCGACGTTTCGCTAAAATACCATCTAATTTCTGTAGCACCTGGAGCATCTACCACCAGTTCAGCACTACTCCCAATACAAGGAGGCACCTCAGAAGCAAAACTGGCAGATAAGGGTGCTTGACTAGAAATTAATACGGGTTGGCTACCGCTTGTAATATAGTCTCGACTGTCTGGTTGACCATTAGGATTTGCCACCATTGCGGTTAAATCATACACGCCTTCAGGAGCATCTGTGATACCCACTGGAATAGTTTCCCGCTCACCTGGTGCTAAGTTTCCTGTCCAAGGAATCGTCGTACTCAAAATCGAGTTACCGGTTAGGTCAACCAAATCATAAGTAATATCTGCGGTCGTAATATTATTCGTTCCGGCATTTTCAAAAATAAGATCAAACGCTAATAAACCATTACAATTTCTTTCTTCAGCAAGAAGATCAACAAACATTATGTCATTTTCGACCCCTGGTTCGACTGGCACATGGCCCTGATCTACTAAATAATTAAAAGCCCCTAAAACATCTATGATCCCCATACCATAAGTATTGTCTTCTCCTGGGTCTCCCAAATCCTGACAAGAAAAGTAGAGCGCTAATTTTATCTCTGCACCAGTTAAGGTAGGAAATGCTTCTTTTAAAAGGACTACTGCACCCGCCACATGTGGAGCAGCCATTGAGGTACCTGATTTATTTCCATAAGTTCCATCGAATTCACAGGAACGAACATTTTGGCCAGGAGCAGATACTTCTGGTTTTATTTCTAAGGAACCTTCTCCTCCACAGATCGATGGTCCTCTACTGGAAAACCCTGCTACCGTATAGTTGATATTATTACCATTGATGGCTGCCACTGTAAAAGCATTGACCAAGTTTGTATTGATATTTTTAGGGGAGGTGATCGTACTCGCATCTGGTCCTTCATTACCAGCTGAAAAGATAACGGCAATTCCAGCGGCTTCCATAGCATTGAGGATATTGATATAAGCCCCGTTACATTCTCCTTGAGAACCTGGATCCCACCAACTATTATTGATAGCATCGGGCATATCGGTAATGGTACTGGGATTTCCATCTGGATCAATCGCCCACTGAAAAGCGGCAATATTGCCACTCGTACCACTTCCACACAAAACATTACTACCAACCCATTGAGCATTGAAAGCCACGCCAATGGTATCGTCTTTTACTCTATCTAATCCGACCATTGTTCCAAGCGTATGAACGCCATGATCTCCACAATTGGAAATATTAGTATTATTGGAATTATTTGCATCAAACCATCCTAATTCAGGAGTGGTAAAATTACCTCGCCAGTTGTTAATAATTGCTGGGTGCGCTGGATCAATTCCCGTGTCGGCACTCATCGCTAGGCGCCCATAACCAGTATATCCCATTGCCCAAAGTTTGTCAGCGTTTATAGCGTTTAATCCTGGTTCTGAGGTTCCGGGAGCTGGAGGAGGTGGTGCGGCTGCTTCGACATATGATTCTAAGGCTAGTTCTGCGTCAATATCCATCCAAGCAATATCGGTGCGATGACTTAATTTAGTGATTAATGCGGGTGTTGCTTCTAACGCCAATAAATTAGCAATCCAAAAAGTCTTTAAAGAGCTTTGGGTTAATCCATCTTCCTCCTGTAACCAGTTAATTAAGGGGCGTTGGGTACGGATGGCTTTTTCTTGTAAGGCGGTAATCACCGTATTGGTCCTTTTCTCCAGAGAGGTCTTATTTTCATAAAAAAGAACATCCATTGCTGCCACATCCACCTGATCAGCTAATTTTACAATTATTTTATGGTTTGGCTGATTGGTATTATTCAGCACATCCTGTAATCGATTGGAGAGGGTATATTCGTTGAATAGTTGTGCGGAGGCCGCAGTTATCACGAAAAAAGTCATTAATAAAGTGGTAAACAACTTACCATAAGTTAGTTTGAGGTCGGCCATATCAAGTTTGTTATTTCCAAAGAAGGTTTAAATTCGCATCATTTTCAACAA
>CAYQRA010001080.1:0-1989 GCA_964419315.1 uncultured Saprospiraceae bacterium
CCGCTAAAAGAATACAATACTTGGCTAGAAACCATTCCACGTGCGGAGAAAATAGGCTTATATTCTCGAGCTAAATCAAGTCTGCGTACGCTAGCCAGCCAGTCTGAATCTACTGCTCGGACCATGGATCAACTCAGAGAATCTAGAGTCAAGCACATTTATCAGTTGCACGAAAAATTCAGTATGTCTGTGGTCTGTCTGATCTTTTTATTCATTGGCGCACCGATGGGTGCCATTATCCGAAAAGGAGGTTTTGGTTATCCCATTTTATTTTCCATTTTCTTCTTCATCCTTTTCATTGTCATGAATATTTTTTGCAAAAAAGTAGCAGAGACTTTTGTTTTGGATGCCCTTTTGGCCGCATGGCTCCCCAATCTTATTTTGTTTCCGATCGGTATTATTTTGACGTACCGCGCCATGAATGACTCTAAGGTGATTAACTTCGATAAGTACACTACTTTTTTCAAAAATCTCTTTAAGAAAAAAGAGAAGCAAACGGCAGAGGTGAACTAGACTTGCATTATCCTACCAAGATTTTACTCCTAGCCGAATAACATTTGTATTTTGTCAGCCTTAAGATCACTTATCCGCTCAAGCTGCTAAAATTAGATTACCCTACCCATGATTCAAATCATAAAAGACAATCGTTTATACTTTGTTCTCTTCGCCCTATTTTTCCTCCTTGGATGCATATTACTCAGTCAGATCAATCAGGGAGATTTGATTCTATTTTTCAGTGAAAATCGCAGTCCTTTTGGCGATGCTTTTTTTAGAAACTTTACGAAGATGGGAGAAGAAATTGTTTACATCGTCTCTCTAGCCGTTCTTCTTTTTTACCGTTTTAGATATGCAATCCTAGTGCCTTTAACGGCTGTATTGGTTACGATTGTTAGTTTTTCTGCGAAAAGTTTTTTCTCTTTTAACCGCCCTTCTGTTTTCTTTCAAAAAGACAATATCATCGATCAAATCAACTTAGTGGAAGGGGTTCAATTATTGACAGGACCTACTAGTTTTCCGTCTGGACATACCATGTCCGGATTTGCCATGTATGGTTTGCTTGCCTTTTTATTTCCAAAGAAAAAAGCTTGGGCTGTTCTATTTTTCCTGATGGCTTTATTGGTCGGAATTTCTCGAATTTATATCGTTCAGCACTTTTTAAGAGATGTTGTTTCGGGAGCTGTTTGTGGGACGGTACTCGCTTTATTGATTTATTATTTACAAGCGCGAATTCCTTATAATCCTCATAGCATTTGGGATAAAGGGATATTGGATTTGGTACAGAAAAAACAGCCAAGAGCTTGACATTTTAGTAAAAAGAGATAGGTTTTTTAGTATGAAAATTGTTTAAAATACTCGAACCTCATTCGTCCGATTTATTTTAAAAGCCAAACTTCAAGGTTCCAAAAAATCCTCGCGTCGGCATTGGCCGAAAGGCCAAAACTTCATAATCCGCATTCCATAAATTCTCTACTCGAACTTGTAAATCTAGCGTTTTTTTAGCCCAACAAAAACGATGCGACAAGACCAGTTCTCCTAGCTGATAAGCAGCCAAAACATCCGCATTATCCGAAGAGGCAAAGCGAATGCCATTATAGCGATGCCGATACAAGATTTGGCTTTTCCCAAAAAACAATTTCAACTGTCCACCCAGCGTATGAATCGGCACATGAATCAATTGTTTGCCCAAAGCCCCTACAGCTCCTGCGTATACTTTTTGGTTGGTTGCTCGATTCCATTGATACTCTAATTCCGTTTGGATTTTAAATGTAGAAAAATCAAATTTCACTTGTGTAGAAGCCTCCAAACCTCGCGACCAAACCTTCCGTAAATTATCGGGCTGCCAAACCCCATCTCCTTGCGGAATCCAAATAATCCAATCATTTACCCAAAGATTAAACACCGTTAAGCGATTGCTCCATTCGTGCTTTTTCAAGGGTACTTGATAAGATAAATTAAACTCTTGACTCCAGCTTCGCTCGGCCAGCAAAT
>CAYQRA010001081.1:0-1977 GCA_964419315.1 uncultured Saprospiraceae bacterium
CTTTTGCATTCGGCAAAAAGTACCAAAACCCTTGTCAAAAAAAACTCCTCCGTCAGACACTTTTTTGACTGCCCCTCCCATTCCTTTTTTCGTAAAGCTCAATCAAATAAGTTTAAGGAACTCCCCCTATTCAATCTCATCTAAACATTAACGGCATTCTTGACAATGGCTTCGATAGCCTGACCGATGAAGGTTGGTAAAACCACTTCATTGGTTAATTTTATTTTCTTAGGATTACTCAAATCCCTAATCATTTTATGGTATTTTTCTATGCCATGCTCTGCCACTACTTTTTCTTTATTTTCATCCTTCAAAAAGTGAAGTAACATGCCGTCCTTATCTGCTTCTGGATGAAATTGAGTTCCAAAGATTTCTGGAGAAAAACGGATAGACATGATTGCTCTTTCCAAGTCGACCAAAGGTCTAATTTTTTCCAGGGCCAATATCTCTGCTCCCAATTCTTGGAAACGCTCTTCGTTGGGTTGGATAAATTGCCAGTGACGAAAATCAGCGATATAAAATGGATTAGGCAAATCTTTGAGGATCACATCTTGCATCCCCGCTTGCGTTTGATGAGCAACCGAGGTTCCAAAAGACATGGATTTTCGTTTATTAATTAGCCCCAACTGCAAATGATGGCAAACCATCTGGAAAGAGTGGCAAATCAGAAAAAGGAATTTTTTAGTTTCGCTGTGCTTATTATAAGCAAAAATATCATCAATGAATTCAAAATAGGCCTTGTCCCATACGCCATCTCCCTCTAAAGGACTTCCTGGCCCACCAGAAGAAATATAAATATCAAAGCTCAAATCTGGGACTTCACACTTTGCTCGTACATCGAAAATTGTCAATTCTACCTGATCTCCAAAAGATTGAATAATTTGGCGAATGGCGCGCATGCCTTGATTGGCTGTATTGTCATACAGATCCAAAATAGCAATTTTCACTATTGGTTGTCCCATCATAATGCTTATTTAAGTATGGCTTAATCTCCTTTCTGTTCCTGATTTCCTGAGGATTTGGCTTGATGCTTTTAAAAAAACTATCAAACTTTTCTCTTTCTCCTTACTAAGCCATGCAATTTGCTTACCATTTTTACCCTCTAGGTAGTTCCGCTAGGATGCTTCCCCTATTTTTTCTTCACTTTTTTCCCCGCCGTTCTTGACGAAACTACTTTTCCAGCAATACCTTGTTCCATAAAAGTCCCCCAAGTCAAATTCATTTTACCCGCTTTAAAAGACTTTGCTTTTTCTATCGCAAACTTAGCAGAGTGTTCGACTACCCATTCGAAATTCTCTTCTCCTACCGACGTCAATTCCGCATCAGGAGCAGGATTACAAAAATCAATAGCATAAGGAACACCATCTTTTACTGCAAATTCAACGGTATTAAAATCATAACCTAAGGCATGGCACAATCTCAAAACATATTGTTCGATAGTGTCCAATACCTTTTTAGAAACCTTAAAATCTGCCACATAGCGCAAGTGATGTGGATTGCGTGGTTCGTAATGCATGATTTTTACATATTTACCCCCGATACAGTAACAACGGAAATAAGATTCAAAATCAATATTTTCCTGTAGCATCATCACCAAACGATCTGTTTCGTTATAAGCCTCAAATAGCTCGTCCGAGTTATTCACTTTATACACACTCTTCCATCCACCTCCAGAGTGAGGTTTCATATAAGCAGGAAAACCACCTAGATAATCCATCATCTCATCCCATTCCAATGGGAATTTCAAATTACGAAAAGAGTTCGCATTGGTATCTTCCGGCATTTCTTTGGAAGGCAACAAAACCGTTTTTGGTACCGGTACTCCTACTTTTTCTGCTAAAGCATCCTTTCCAAATTGCTCCCACTTTTCTTCGTCACCAATGAAGTAGAGGAAATCAACTTTGCAAAAATCTTTTGAAATCGGTTTGACAATATTTATCTGGATTTTTATTGACCGCAATAGTTATCCAGTTTTTA
>CAYQRA010001082.1:0-1972 GCA_964419315.1 uncultured Saprospiraceae bacterium
AAGAGGCGCAAAAATGCGCCCTTAGAAAGTAATTTTTCATGTCTCAATATACCCTAAAACCGTTTGAATTAAAACGAATAAATTGCCCACTACCACCATTCTATGACCTTGTGCTGCGCTATGATGGTCATGCTCAGGATCATGTCTCATTCCAACATGGAACAATCACAGAGCAAAACACAGAACTAGCACAACGTAAAATCTGGGCTGAATTTAAACAGTTTGCCCGAAAGTGCATGAGAAAAATTCCACCGTGCCGCCGCTTCCAAAAAATTAAGTATGGCTCTTCACACGGCTTTCCAGTTGCACTACTGCCAAATAACTCAGAAATCATCACGATCAACTACATAGATGATGAAACCAGAATTCATTTTGCCTGGATTGTGGAGAACGGGGGCAATAATGAATAATATCAAACAAAAACTGAAAGAATTGGAGAAAAACGGCTATCTGGAAGATGTAATTCCGACACGCGCCGACGATAACAAAAGACCAGCGGTCGCTAAAGATTGGCCCAATCATAAAACAATCCCGTCAGATATTGATAACTGGAAGCCAGGCCAGGGAATCGGTTTAATTTGCAGGCGTGTTGTTGCAGTCGATATTGATATTGAACATGACGCTGAGAGTGCTCAAGCCATCCAAAAAATTGCCGAAAAAGTATTAGGTTCTGCACCGCACAGGATTGGAAAGGAACCAAAAAGGCTTTTGCCATACCGTCTGACAGGTGAACCACTAAAAAAGAAGGTTCTAAAATTCACAAAAGACGGAATTGAAGAAAAGATCGAAATCCTTGGCGAAAAACAGCACTTTGTCTCCTACGGCATCCATCCCGACACAAGACATCCGTACACATGGCATAATGGTGAAATTTGCGATATTAACATTGATGAACTCAGCAAGGTATCGGAACGACAACTAGATGATTTTCTCAAAAAATGCAAAGCTCCTCTTTCTGAGAAGGGGTACTCATTCTCCGCACCCAAAGCAAATTTTACTCCAACATCGCAAGATCGAAAACTTATCGGTGATCCGTCTTTAATGTCCGATCCCGATCTGATTAAAGACGCTCTATCATATATCCCGAACAGTAAAGATGATGAGCAAACAGAAATTCAAACTCACGATGATTTAATCCCGTATGTTGCGGCAATAAAAGCCGCGCTGGGAGGAAAAGAAGAACATTACAACATTTGCCGTGAGTGGATGTTGCGATGGGCTGGTAATAGTGATGAGTACATTAGGACGCGATGGGACTCAATACAAGATTCTCAGGTGGGTGCAGAGTTTATTTTTAAAAAAGCTGAAAAATTTGGCTGGATCAATCCTGAGCCTGAATGGGTTAAGGAGTTTAATCGCGATCATTTTGTAACGACTGAAGGCAAAGAAAGCTATGTCTTCATCGAGTGCCATGACCCCTCTTTTAAAAGAAGAGCTTTAAACAGGCTTTCATTTACAGGGTTTCGCAATCTTTACAGTAATGACCGGATCAAAAAAATCGCAAAAGGGGAAGTGAAGTTTATTGCGAAGGCCAAAGCATGGTTGGAACACCCTAAAAGAAGAACTTATTTGAAGGGGCTTACCTTTTTTCCAGGAAAAGACACGCCTGAAGGACATTATAACTTGTGGCGCGGTTTTGGCATCGAACCCAGGGCGGGATCATGGGAACAAATGAAAATTCACATTCGTGATGTTTTGTGCGCTGGTGATATTGAGCTTTTTAATTATACAATCGGCTGGTTAGCAAACATGGTTCAAAATCCCGACAGACAGGGTGAAGTTGCGTTTGTTATCAGTGGAGGCAAAGGAGTCGGTAAGGGAACATTCGGACATTACGTCGGTAAGTTTTTTGGCCAACATTTTCTGCATGTAACAAATCAAAAACATTTGGTCGGAAACTTTAACAATCACTTGAGGGATGCCGTGTTTGTTGTTTTGGACGAAGCCTTCTTTGCGGGTGATAAAAAACACG
>CAYQRA010001083.1:0-1970 GCA_964419315.1 uncultured Saprospiraceae bacterium
CAAACAAAATCAGGAGCAATATAGAAGTCTCGTTGATATCCTGGATATGATGGTTGAGAAGGGTTCATCGCTTGCTTTTTATATGCGGGAGTCTTTGTTTGGAGCTTAAGAGATTTATGAAAATAGTCATTGGACACCACCTCGATAGTAGCCTCTTTTAAAAAATCTTCCTCCATAATCCTCCCCCTTCCTTGCACCGTCCAAAACTATTTTATACATTTGAAACAAATTGTTTAAAAAGCAACTCCTATTAAACATACTTGATAAAGCAATTAATATTAAAAGATGTACTCAAGAGCGATTCTGCATCTTGACCTGGACGCTTTTTTCGTTTCGGTCGAATGCTTGAGAAACACCGCTTTGAGAGGAAAACCCGTTATCATAGGCGGCACTAAAGGGAAGGGTGTCGTGGCTTCTTGTAGCTATGAGGCTAGAAAATTTGGAATTCATTCGGCGATGCCTAGCCGGATGGCTCGCCAACTCTGTCCCGACGCTATTTTCCTTCGTGGTGATATGGAGCTTTATGCTCGTTACTCTAAATTGGTGACAGAAATAATTGCTTCCGATGCGCCGAGTTTTGAGAAATCTTCTATTGATGAATTTTATCTTGACCTGACGGGCATGGATAAATATGTCGGTTGCTTTTCCTGGTCAAAGGAGCTACGCCAGAAGATTATCAAAGAGTCGGGTTTGCCGATTTCTTTTGGCCTTTCTGTCAATAAACTGGTTTCAAAAGTGGCAACAGGAGAGGCGAAACCTAATAACGCCATCCGTATTCTTGATGGGCAGGAAAAGGGATTTCTGGCGCCGCTTTCTGTTTCCAAGCTTCCTAGTGTGGGTAAGGTGACGTATAAGAAACTTTCCCTTATGGGAATTCGAACGGTCAAAACCTTGAGTGAAATTCCTCAGCCCTTATTGCAACGGGAGTTTGGTAAACATGGCCTGTCCCTTTGGAAAAAGGCGAATGCCATAGATCCTTCTCCGGTCGTTCCTTATTCTGAAAAGAAGTCTATTTCTACGGAGCGTACTTTTCATGTGGATAGTATTGACCTGGTGAAATTGAAAAGCAGGCTGACGGAAATGGTGAGTAAATTGGCTTTTGAGCTTCGACAATCCACTAAACTCACTTCTTGCGTAACGGTCAAAATCAGGTACACCGATTTCAACACTTATACCAAACAAAAGCATATCCCCTATACGGCTAATGATGATTTATTGCTCCGAACGGTCTTGGGTTTATTTAATCAAGTCTATGAACGCAGACAAATATTACGTCTGGTCGGCGTTCGATTCTCCGGCCTGGTGCATGGCAATTATCAAATCAATCTCTTTGAAAATACGATCGAAGAAGTCAATCTTTTAACGCAACTAGATCGCATTCGTAAACGCTTCGGAGCAAAGGCCATACAGCGTGCTTCGACTTTGTAATTGAATCCAGCAGCGAGAGAAACGAAAGGACTTGCCCGAGGTAAGCCCTGAAATACTAATGCCTAAAACGAACCTTTAATGTACTTAAACGCACATACATACTTTAGTCTGCGCTGGGGAACGTTGTCTCCCGAACAATTGGTCGAGGCCGCAAAAGAAAAGGGCGTTAAGACGCTCGCTTTGACGGATATCAATAATACCTCTTGTGCTTATAATTTTGTTCAGGCTTGTAAGCAAGCGGAGATCAAACCCGTTCTGGGAATTGAGTTTAGAAGGGATCATCAATTATTGTATATTGGTCTGGCTCAGAATAATGAAGGCTGGTACAAACTGTGTAATTTTCTCACCAAGCACTCTTTAGAAAAGACGCCACTTCCCGATTATCCACCTTTTCTAGCTAATACTTATTTTATATTTGAAAAAGTACCCAAGCCTTTGACAGATTTAGAAAAAAATGAGTTCATCGGTATTCGTCCGCATCAGGTTCATGCTTTGTACTCTTCTCCTTTGAAAGCCTATCTTCATAAATTAGTGATCCTAAG
>CAYQRA010001084.1:0-1961 GCA_964419315.1 uncultured Saprospiraceae bacterium
CTTCCGCTTTTGGAAGTTGGGTACAAAAGGTGGAATATTTCCCGTAGCCACCAGTACTCTTGCTGTAAAATGGATCGACAAAGGCATTTTTTTTCCAAAACGATCCAAGTAATAATTGAGGCCATTTTTATCGATCACTCTTAAAATGGGTGCTCGCTGAGTCAATACAATATGAATTTTTCCTCTCGCATCGGTATAGGCATCCGCATTTAGAATAAAAGGATCTTCCTCCAAAACCCTTTCCACTCTTTCCATATTAATACTCCCGAGTGGGATGCCTGCCAAACGATGACCGAAACTTCTTTCCAAAGTTAATAGCACATCTTCCTGATCAATCAAGGTATGGCCATCGGCTAAATCTTCGATTTCAATAAGGATATCTTTGGCATTGCGCGATTTTTTCTTTTCAACGGAAGAGATCATCAATCCGGCAATCAGAAAGAAAAGTCCAATCCAAAGCAAACGCTTCATCATCCGTATGTTAGCCGTATCACTCATGGTTCAACATTTCTTTTATCGGCATTACGAAAGTATCTATATCTCCTGCTCCTAATGTCATCACTACTTCTAATTGTTTTTTTCCCAATTCATTCAGCAAATTGGTTTTCGTGACCAATTGCTTTTGGTCAAGTTGCATCAGATCAAATACGATCTGAGAACTGACTCCAGGGATTGGAAGTTCCCGAGCTGGATAAATATCCATTAATAAAACTTCATCCAATTGATCTAGCGCAGCTGCAAAATCGGCTACAAAATCTCGAGTTCGGCTATACAAGTGAGGCTGAAAAATACCCGTCAATTTCCGATCAGGAAATAAGGTTCTTGCTGCTGCGATAGCAGCTTTCAACTCCGTAGGATGATGGGCATAATCGTCGATATAAACCACTTGGTTATTTCGATAAACCATTTCAAATCGTCGCTTTATTCCTTTGAATGAAGCCATTGCTTTTTTTACTGCTACTTCTTTTACTCCCAGTTGTTCGGCGATCGCAATAGCTGCGGTAGCATTTTCCACATTGTGCCGCCCCGGAAGGGTGAAGCTTATATTATTCATTTCCCCATAGGGACTTTTATAATCAAATACAAAGGATCCATTTTCTACTCTGACTTTTTCAGCTCGATAAGTTCCTTCTTCTACGCCAAAAGAAATCGTGTCTTGATCATCGAGTGTTAAGCCCGCTTTTAAAAAAACATTTCCGGCTGGCTGCACTTGCTTAGCGAAGGCTTTAAAGCCATCTTGCATTTGCTCCCCATCTCCATAAATATCCAGATGATCGGCATCCATGGAAATAATTGCAGCATAATAAGGATGCAATTGTAAAAAAGAACGATCGTATTCATCTGCCTCTACTACGACCCATTCGTCTTTTCCTTCCACATAATTGGAACCAAAATTTTCTGCAATACCACCTAAAAAAGCGGTGCAAGATATTTCTCCAACATGCAGTAAATGCGCAAGAATAGAGCTAGTCGTCGTTTTACCATGTGTTCCCGCAATCGCAATCGTTTTGCTGCTTCGGCTAATCATGCCCAACACTTGGGCACGTTTATACACTGGATAGCCTGCGCTTCTAAACCAAGTCAACTCTCCGTGGCTGTTTGGTACGGCAGGGGTATATACGACCAAATCAATTCCTTCTGGAATTTGATTAGCATCATCGTCATAATGGATTTTCATCCCTTCGTCCTCCAGCTTTCTGGTCAGAACGGTAGCTGTTTTATCATACCCAAAAACAAGAATCCCCTTGCTATGCAAGTACCGAGCAATGGCGCTCATGCCAATTCCTCCAATGCCTATAAAGTAGGCTTTTTGGACATCGGGTAGGTTCACAGTTCCTTGTTTTTTCATTCTTCAGACTCCTAGAACTTTCTTTAACTGTAGACACTTTCGTTTTTTTAAGTTTTATAAAAGCCTATTGCTCAATTAACTATATCAAAGTATGTGCCTAATTTTTTATATA
>CAYQRA010001085.1:0-1960 GCA_964419315.1 uncultured Saprospiraceae bacterium
CAAGGCATTTTTACCGCTTCGCTCCATTTGATAATGGGTTCTTTGGCTTTTGAAGAAGGGAGTAAAAATAAAGTAAGTCCAGCTAGAATAGCAATGATCGTATCATCTAGGGAAGGAAGGAAGTTTTGGAGTAATGTCCTAAAAATCCATAGCACTGCGGTCAGTACAAAAACCACTAATACGGTCTTTTCTTCGTAGCTTATTTTGCCCAAGCTCTTTAGGTGTTTTAGTAATTCTTTTCTACCCCCCGGAAATTCTTCCACCTTAAATTGGAAGGCAAATTTGGTCAGATAAATCCAACAAATAAAAAGTAAAAATAAAGAAATAGGAAGTCCAAAGGTCAACCATTGGGCAAAGGATATTTCTACTCCAAATGTTTCTTTTACGACTCCTGCAAAAACCAAATTGGGCGGCGTTCCGATCAAGGTAGCCATACCACCAATAGAGGCTGAATAAGCGATGGCCAACATCAATGCTTTTCCAAAAATGGCGTTTTCATCTTCTTCGGTATCTGGGTGATCTTTCAATTGAGAAATAATGGCCATGCCGATCGGCAACATCATCACAGAGGTGGCTGTATTCGAAATCCACATTGACATAAAAGCGGTCGCTAGCATAAAACCTAGAATGATTCTAGAGATCCCCGTCCCGATTAGGTTTATAATATTTAAGGCAATTCGTTTGTGTAAATTCCACTTTTCGATAGCGATCGCCAAGATAAATCCTCCCATGTACAGGAAAATGTATTTATGCCCGTAAGCGGCGGTCGTAAGCTTTAGCTCTAAGGCCCCCGATAAAGGAAAAATAACGATAGGAAGTAAAGCAGTAACGCTAATATCGGTCACTTCAAAAACCCACCAAATCGCAATCCATAGCGTACAAGCCAAGACCGCATTGGCTTGCTCTGACAATCCTTCTGGATGAAAAAAAGTAAGGATCATCAGAAAGAAAAAAGGGCCCAACAGACCGGGTAATATTTTAGCATTTAAATTCATTGCAATAATTGATCAATGATGAATAGTAGGGGAATGGAAATGGGAATACCGATCGCAGGCATAAGAATCGATAACTTTGGATCTAGTTTTTTTTCTGCGGTAAGAATAGACATGGCATTCATGGAACCAATCGCTGCTCCAAGGACGCAAATTCTGCCGATCAAACCCTGAATGTCGAAACAGACCCATACCAATAAGTAAATGGTTAATGGCGCTAATATTAATTTAAAAAACTGTCCTAATAATAAAGTCTTAAAGGTTTGTCGGGGCATTTGAAACTCTATTTGCAGGCCTATGCTTAATAGTGCAATAACGGAAAAAGGACTGGTCAAACTAGTGAGTAGACCTTCTATTAATTGAGGATAAACTAAATCTAAAAAATTAAAACTGAGCCCAATAATAAAAGAAATAAATGGAATGAACCGAAATATTTTTTTAATTAAACCCCAAAAATTAATATCGCTTTCTGTGTAATAGAATAGGGTAGAAATACCAAGGGTATTAAAAACCAATATCGTTCCTCCAAGACTCATAAATATACCATAAGTTAATCCAAGTTCTCCATACAATAATTCAAAAATTGGAAAGCCTACAAAGGAGGTGCTACTGATACCGGAAGTCAAAATCAAGGCGGCTTTGGTCTCTCGTTTTATAGCTGTCAGTTTTCCCCAAAATTGAAAAAATAGAAAACTAGCGATAAAAACGAGGAAAGGACAAATGGATAGCCAAAGTAATTCTGGTGTAAATTCGATTTTTGGAACCCGATGAATCGCAATCAATGGAATAAAGAAATAGATAATTAGTCGGTTCAATACACTACTCGCTTCTTTGGTAAAGAAGGGCGTTTTTTTTAGGATAAAACCCGTAGTGATACAAACGATAATTAAAAGAATATTTCCCATATAAAAAATTTGGTTCTCTGACAAATCCCGTGTGTGAGTCAACCAAAAAGAAGAATCCGACAG
>CAYQRA010001086.1:0-1960 GCA_964419315.1 uncultured Saprospiraceae bacterium
TTGATCCGTTTACGACTTGTAAGTCGTAACGAACAGTTTATTTTTTATTGAAAACATCCATACAGAAACAAAAACGGTTCGCTATTCCCTAAGGGGAATCTGCGGATATAAATCTATCTCCTCAACTAATCCAAGCCATCCTTTTTCCAACAACAATAAAATAGACCACTGAAAAATAAAAAATCCAAAACCATTACTTTTAAAAATTCTTTCGTATTTTCATCCAACTAAAAAGCGACTTTATTGTTGTACTACACAGCATTCCCTGCCCTGATCGCGTTCTTTTTTTAGAAAACCAATTAATTCTAAAACAACAAGTGCTATGAATAGATGCTCTCTACTCTTGGTCTTTTTCTTTTGGGGCTATGGACTCCTTTTTGCTCAGATTCAATTTACAGATTTTACGCAAGCTTTACTTTTGGATACGACGGTCAATACTTTTATCCCCGTAGCCATCTGTGATATGAATGGAGATCGCCTCGATGATCTAGTCCGATTAAATAATGGAAAAACGCTGCTCATCAATTACCAAGGAGAAGCCAATGCACCATTTACTCAATTTGAATTTGGAAAAACCAGCAATAAGGATGAATGGAGTATGTGTATCGCCGATGTAGACCAAAACGGCTATAATGATATTCTAGTTGGCGGAGATAGTAATAATCTAAAATTACTAACAGCCAATGACCTTGGAACCGATTATGAATCCACTACCCTAGAACAATCTAATATTTATGTCCAAGGAAGCAACTTTGTCGACATCGACAATGATGGTCATTTGGATATTTTTGCTTGTCATGACGAAGGGCTATCGCTTGCCTACCGCAATAATGGATTCGGTGATTTTAGTCAGGCCCTCGATCTTATTAACACGGCCTCTCCGATTCCATCAGACAATAGTGGAAATTATGCTTCTTGCTGGACCGACTATGACTCGGACGGCGACCTCGATTTATACCTTTCCAAATGCAGTGTCTTCGCGGCAGGAGATCCACTAGACCCCAGAAGGATCAATCTATTGTTTGAGAATGATGGTGCTGGAAACTTTAGGGAGGTGGCCGAAATCGCTAATTTAAGACCACTCAATCAAACTTGGGCAACTAGCTTTGAGGATTTTGACAATGATGGAGACTTTGATTGTTTTATGATCAATCATTATGGAAAAAGTAAAATGTATACCAATAATGGAAACGGTACTTTTACAGATCGAACGCTCGAGACTGGCTTAAAAGAAGTCTTGGAATCTTCTGATTATGGTTTTCAGTATAATGTCAATGACTTTGATAATGATGGCTACCTCGATATTATCTATGGCGAGTCTAAATACAATAATTATCTTTTCCACAATAATGGAGACTTTACTTTTGATATCACTAAAAACCCTTTTACGGATGCCGAACTCAAACGAATCAACTTTGTATCTGGCGATCTAAACAATGATGGGTTTATCGATCTTTATGCAGGAACTTGGCAAAAAACGCGGAACCAAGATCGCTTATACCTCAATGATGGCAATGATAATAATTACCTGAAAATATTCCTAGAAGGTAGCGAAAGCAATCGCAATGGGATTGGAGCGAGCCTTCGCATCTATGGCGAATGGGGCCTACAAATTCGGGAAGTTCGTTCTGGAGAAAGTTATGGATTGATGAATTCTTTTGTCGTTCATTTTGGTCTTGAAAGTGCGGAGCTTATTGACAGTCTGGTGGTCACTTGGCCAAATGGGGACCGTGAAAAATTGTGTAATATCAAAGCCAATCAAACCTTAGAACTGGAGCAGGGGAATTTCCCAGAATTCCTCCGTAGTACTTTTACTTTTGAAAAAGAAAATCTTGAAATCCGATTGGAAGATCAATCCAGCGGCATACCTGATTCTTGGTTTTGGGATTTTGGTGATGGGAATACTTCTACTGAGCAAAATCCGACACACACTTATTCTGAAGAAGGCATTTATACCATA
>CAYQRA010001087.1:0-1957 GCA_964419315.1 uncultured Saprospiraceae bacterium
ACCAAAATTGAAGCAAATGAAGACTCGTTTTTTAGCCGAATTATTACTGGTGATCGACTAACGGACGGCCTAATCGTCGACAATGGTGAAGTCATTGGTCCTTTAACCTATGGTTTTGGTACTCGCGGTATCGCGATCAAAGACGGTGCTAACTTTGGAGCCACAGATTTTGACAATTTTGTTTTTGATAAATCTGGATTTATTCACAACGCTCCAATCTCTGCAAAACTCGAAGGCGTAATGACAGAGACCGCAACCTACCTCAAAGCAAATCCAGAACGTGCTCTAAAAATCACGGGTAGATATCATGAAAAAGAAAGCTATTCTGGTATCCTTCCCAACCTTGGATTGGCTAGAGCAACCAATATCAAAGACCTACTGCAAGGAATGGGGGTCAATGCTGGTCAAATCAATTTAGATTCTAAGATGGAAACCACTCTTGCCTTTGATGATGACAAACTATGGGGGCCATTAAGCTTTGAATTTGCTGGAAAAGCAAACTCGGAAAGAGATTTAGATGCGATCCGCAAACGCTTACAAGCCAACCCGATCGTCCTATATTTCAAGACCAACGATGCGAATCTCGAATTGACGGCACAGCAAAAAATTGATTTTGCAGATATTATCTATTACCTCGATCGTACACCAAAGGGCAGATTAACTTCCTCAGGACATACAGATGATCGGGGAGATTATTCCCTCAACAAACGACTAAGTCGCAAGAGAGCAGAATTTGTTCAAGACTATCTTAGTAAAAATGGAATCTCTGCTTCAAAGATTATTCCTACCGGCTATGGCCCTGACCAACCGATCGGAGACAATACCACCGATGAAGGTCGTCAGAAAAACCGACGCGTAGAAATAACTATTAAATAAAACTAAACTAAAAATAAAATACATAAATTATGATGTGTTCATTATTACCTTGGCTCTTACCGATCATCGCAGGAATACTGGGAGGGCTATTTGGTTGGTTCCTGAGAAGACGTCCAATGATGGAATTGGAAGCGAAATACAAAAAATCAGAAACCAATTATACCCGCCTTACTGGCGAATACGATACTTCCGTATCCAATTATAATGGCTTACAAAGTAAGTACAAAACGCTAGATGTCGATTTCAATAATTGGAAATCTAAATACAATACACTAGATGGCAAGTACACCACACTAAGTCAAGAAAAAGATAAATTACAAAGCACTTACGATAGCTATCGCACTTCTACCACTGCTGAAATCAAGCAACTCAAAGAAGAATATGCTGGCCTGAAAAAACAGTATGATGAATTGGTGGCTAAATTAAAAGATTGGGAAGCGAAATATGCTAAGCTGAATAGCGACTATGAAAATTATCGCAAAACCAACGAAGTTAAAATCAAAGAAGCAGCCACTCAATACGCTACCCTCAATAGCAGCTATAAAACATTAGGGGTTGAAAAAACAGCTCTGATATCCGAATACGATTTATTCAAAACAGATACTTCTACCAAAATTTCAGAACACCAAAGCAACTACGATTCACTAGAAGTGAAGTATAATGAATTATTGAACCGTTTCAACACTAGCGAAGCCAACTACCAGACTTTAATTGGAGAAAGAGATGCCCTTAATGCCCGTATTGCAGAACTAGAAAGTAGTCACGCCACTGCCATCAGCGAATGGGATAGCAAGTACACCCTCCTACTCGGACGTTTCAACGATAGCGAAGCGAATTATAAAACACTAGTAGAAGAAAGAGATGGACTCAATGCTCGTATCGCAGAGCTAGAAGGCAATCACGCCACTGCCATCAGCGAGTGGGACAGCAAATACACCCTCCTCTTTGGCCGATTCAATGACGGGGAAGCCAACTACAAAACTCTAGAAGGAGAAAGAGACGGACTCAATGCTCGCATCGCAGAACTCGAAGGCAATCATGCCACCACGATCAGCGAATGGGATAGCAAGTACACCCTCCT
>CAYQRA010001088.1:0-1957 GCA_964419315.1 uncultured Saprospiraceae bacterium
AGAAAAATTAAGTTCACCGATAAATGCAGAAAGTGTTTTTTTGGTAACTGGAGGAGCTAGAGGAGTCACTGCGGATTGTGTAAAAACAATGGCGACTACTTTTAAATCTAAATTTATTTTGGTAGGACGTTCTAAGTTGACTGAAGAGCCCGCTTGGTCTTTAGGGATTACAGACGGAGTTGAGTTGAAGCGTAAGGCAATGGAAACCTTAAAAGCGAGAGGAGAGAAGCCATTGCCACGAACGGTAGGGAGTATGACCAATAAGGTTTTGGCACAACGAGAAATCAGGGCCAATTTGGATTTTATCCACCAGCAAGGCGCCAAAGCTTTTTATCTTTCTGCGGATGTAACGGATGCCGAAAGTTTGCAACAGGGAGTCAATACGGTCTTGTCTAAAACGGGGCCTATAACTGGGATTATTCATGGTGCTGGAAGATTAGCCGATAAACTAATTGAGAATAAAACACCAGAAGATTTTGATGCGGTTTATGACGTAAAAGTCAAAGGCCTTTTAGCTGCGGCTGGTGCCGTAGATATTCATAAAATAAAGCAAGTCGTTTTGTTTTCAAGTGTAGCTGGGTTTTATGGAAATGTAGGACAATCAGATTATGCGATGGCCAATGAAGTGCTCAATCGAGCAGCTTATTTGTTTAAGAAAAACCATCCAGATATTCATGTGGTGTCCATCAATTGGGGAGCATGGGATGCGGGAATGGTTAGCCCGGGATTGAAAAAGATTTTTAAGGCGCATGGAGTTTCTTTAGTGCCTTCGGAAGAAGGACCAATTGCGATGTTGGATCAATTGAGTACAAAATTGGAAAGTCAAGTACAGGTTATTTTAGGAGGGACGCTGCCTTTGGCGAAAGCCGATACGCAAGGATCATTAGGTACCCATATCATGTGGCGAGAATTGCAGGAAGCCAAAAATCCATTCTTGCAACATCATAGGATCCAAGGGAATGCCGTTTTGCCGATTATCCATGCTTCGAATTGGATGGCGCAGGCGGCTGTGGATTTTTATCCCGGATTTTCCTTGCATAAAGTAAAAGAAGCCAAACTCTATAAGGGAATTGTTTTTGATGGTTCAGAAGCTTCGACCTATGGATTGAAGATGCAAGAATTAGAAAAAAGTAAAGAAAAAATTGTCCTTAAAATCACAATCTTTAGTGATTCTGGAGCGAAGTTGCCACTCAATCATTACGGAGCAGAAATTTGCCTTTTGGCAAAATTACCAGAGACTCCAATCCTTCCATTACCGGATATCAATAACATCAAAGTTGCCGTTCCAGATGCTTCTGTTATTTATCAGGATGGAACGCTTTTCCACGGAACTGATTTTCAAGGTGTCCAACAAATCATCCAACTCAATGAGCAAGGAGTATTATTACTTTGTGAACACCCAGGAGTAGCAGTGGAAAGGCAAGGTCAATTTCCGGTGAAAGCGGTCAATGCTTTTTTGACCGATATCATGTACCAAAGTTTATTGGTCTGGGTACGTCGGTATAAGGATTGTGCAAGTCTTCCTTTGCGAACAGAATGGGTAGAGGTCTACGATGCCTTGCCTTTTGGAAAACCTTTTTATGTCGCTTTGGAAGTCGTACAAGTTGATGATTTTGGAATGGAAGCAGACATTACCGCTTTTGATGCTTTGACTGGAAAAATGTATTTAAAGAGTCATCGAGCGGGAGTTACGATGAGTCGTGATTTACAGTGGTAAAAAACGGATTAGACTTTAGTTAGTTTCGTCGAAGATCGTTTGCAATTTTAAATTGACAATTAGAAAAAAATTGAAAGCACCAAAACAACATAAAGAAAAGATAGCGGTAATTGGCATGTCTGGCTTATTGCCCGGCTCAGAGACGATTGATCGGTTTTGGGAAAACCTGATTGATAATAAAAGTCTGGTTAGCAACTCCACCTTAGAAGATTTTGGTGCAGCGCCAGACTTGTATTACCA
>CAYQRA010001089.1:0-1955 GCA_964419315.1 uncultured Saprospiraceae bacterium
TTTTTACCATGCTAGACGTTTTTACAGATGAGTATTTTATGAAAAAGGCCATGTTGGAGGCTCAGAAAGCCTTTGATACGGGAGAAGTCCCTGTCGGGGCAGTAGTGGTTTGTAATAATCAGATCATTGCGAAAGCACATAATAATACCGAGCAATTGAAGGATGTAACGGCCCATGCGGAAATCATAGCGATAACTTCCGCTGCTTCGTATTTGGGGAGCAAGTATTTGTCTGATTGTACCCTATATGTAACTTTGGAGCCTTGTGTCATGTGTGCAGGGGCTTTGTCATGGGCACAGCTTGGCCGAATCGTTTATGGTGCGAGTGATGAAAAGAAGGGATTTATGAATTTTGGAAAAAGGCTCTTGCACCCCAAGACGAAAGTGGAATTTGGGATAATGATGGAGGAAAGTCAGGGTTTGTTGAAACGTTTTTTTGAAAGTAGAAGAAAAGGAGCTTACTGACCGAAAGAGTTGATTTGCGAAAAGGAAATACTAAAAAAGGCTTCTGCATGATTACAGAAGCCTTTTTTAGTATCCAAGAGCGGATTTTATTATCCACCATTAGTAGATCGTTTGCTGGCTACGTTTTCTTTGAGCTCCGGAGCGAGATCCGATTTGCGAATCAGCAAGGTCTCTTGCTCTTTCTCCAATCTCATATTGATGCGGTAAGAACCAGTGGCCTCGTCTGCAAAACTGAGGAAGATGTCATTGAGTCCAAAGGATAAAGCCAATTCTCCATGCTGAACCAATTCATCTTCTAGGGTAAACACTTCATATTCCAAAACACCTTCAATAATAGCATCAATCGTGATGTCGAATTTATCATTGGTAGTGGTATTGCTCATGTGTACGACCATGAATTGATTGGCAAAATTGCGCTTGATCATAACGGTCTGGGAAAAACTCCCTGTTCCATCCGTATCCATTTGTCGCAAACGATAAAAAGCTTTTTCTTTGGTCGCATTGATATCCATAAAGCGATACCCTGATTCTTCATCAGAAGAACCTGCGGCATTGACCACGCCAATGTTTTCATATTCAATTCCGTCAATAGATTTTTCGACCACAAACATTTGACTGTTGTTTTCCGTCGAAGTTGTCCATTCCAACATATTTCCGATTTGATGTTCATATCCGAGTAATGGCGTGGAATAGATCACCTCTGCCGAAGCAGAAAAACTGCTCCCCGCCATTACGACGAAAACCAGTGCGTTTTTTAAAAGGGAAATACCAAAAGCGTAGTTAAATTTCATATCCATGTTTTAAATTACTGTAAAAACTATGCCGAATTTGGGTATTATGAGCTGTTGAAAACAAAAAGCAGGATTCTTTAAATAATAAAGAAAAGTTAAAGAAGAAAAAGTGACTGGATTTGAGGTTAATTTTTAGTTAATGGGCTTGAATTTAATGAGATTCGGGGCCATATTTGTGGATATACCATTGTATTATAATGTAAAAAAAATGTCTTATGAAAACCATCAAATTATGTTCATTTTTGGCAATTCTTGCCTTAGGCCTTAGTTCTTGCAGTCCTTCTCTATCTCCATTTACCGAAAATCTATACGATAGCAATGCCTGGTCAGACTCTGAGTTGCAACAAATTCAGTTTTATGTATCAGAAGATGTAGTGTTGAGAAGAGAGGTTTCGGACGGAGCATCTAGCATTGAGTCTGGAAAAATCAAAATGGTCAACGGTAGAAAAGTAGAAGAAGTCGTTATTCGCAGAGGTACGCCAGGTGTGTTTTTATTCAAACCTAAAGAAGATCGATTTGCCGTAAGTTTTGAATCTGGGAATGACAATGCTTATTTGATGTTTGGACCCAATCCCAAAGCGAGAGGGAAATATGTTTTGTTGGCTTCCAAATGGAAAGACCGCAGAGGGGTGATCACTTACGATGATCGAAAATTTTATACGCCTACTTCCAGCGCCTATGCGGCTTTGATGGTTGATAT
>CAYQRA010001090.1:0-1951 GCA_964419315.1 uncultured Saprospiraceae bacterium
GAAATTGGCCGCTAAAAACCAAGATATCATGTTCGATACTTTGGAAACAGTAAAGGATCAATTGACCGTAAGCGCTAAGCGTTTCAAAAAATTATTCCAAAACAAATAAACACAAGCGTTCCTAACAGCGCATAAGAACATCCCTGTTTTTTGGATAAAAAATAAATGTCGACAGGAGCATTTCACCTCGGATGAGATGCTCCTTTTTTAAACCCAATAAAAGTATAAATCCAATGTCTAATAGCATTTTCAATCAAGCGATCAAAGCCACCAAAGCCACTAATGGCATCTTAGCCAAAGCTGGCAACAAAATGTTTAAGTCTTCTTTTAATACCGCAAAGAAAATAGCAGTACTTTACAAAGATGCTGGATTGGAGACTTATAAAATTGGAAAAAAAGTAGTGAGTTCTACGGTTAAATTAGCTGTAGACAATCAAAAAGAAATACTACAAACTTCAGGCGAAGCGATTCGCGAAGCTGCTCAATCTATTCGAACGACCGATCTCAAAGCAAGTCCAAAGAAAACGACTAAAAAAACGACGAAGAGAAAGAAAAAATCATCGCTTACTATTGATGATGTGTTATAGCATTGGCTCTTCGCAAATCTAGTCATCAAAGAACGATAGATAAAATTTTATGTTTTAGGGTTAGGCAATTGATTATCATTTCTTCAATCATTTGCTTTTTATAGGTTATAAATTTTAGAAAAGGAAGCAGTGGAAAACGGGGTGGAAAAATTTCCTTCTCGTACTCCGCTGACTTCCTACTCTTTTTTTAGTACAAAAGATCAATACATGCGCATCATATTATTCACCGGAAAGGGAGGTGTTGGAAAAACCACGGTAGCCGCATCTACCGCCATCAAAGCAGCCAAAGAAGGAAAAAAAACTTTGGTCATTTCTACCGATCCTGCACACAGTTTATCCGATGCGCTGGATATCCAACTCAGTCCAGAGCCCACCAATATCGCCCCCAATCTTTTTGCCCAAGAATTTGATGTCTATTATTCCATGGAAAAACATTGGAATAATATGCGCCACCTCATGCAAACGATCTTCCGATACAAAGGCATAAAAAATGTAGTCGCAGAAGAATTATCCGTTCTTCCAGGGATGGAAGAAGCTTCCGCTTTTTTGTGGCTGGAAAAATATTATCGGGAAGACGAGTACGATCTGATTGTCATCGACTCCGCTCCTACTGGCGAAACACTCACTTTACTTTCGCTTCCACAAGTCGCTAAATCTTGGATGACCAAAGCCTTCAATCCAAAAAACATCGCAGTCAAAACACTGACCAAAAGCCTTCGCCTTTTCACGGGTGTTCCGGTAGACAAAGGATTAGAAGAAGTAGATGATTTATTCGGGCGACTAGAGGCGATCCAAAAAGTATTTCTAAACCCAGAAATCACTTCTATTCGCATTGTGACCAATCCAGAGAAAATGGTCATCAGAGAAGCCAAACGAGCCTATACTTATCTCCAATTATACGGCTATAATGTAGACGCCGTGGTGATCAATCGCATTCTCCCCAAATCTGCTGGCAATGATACTTTTAAGTCTTATATCGCCTCGCAAGGAAAATACATTGAAGAGATCGAAGAAAGCTTTAATCCCATTCCGGTACTAAAGGTAAAACACCAAGGACAGGAGGTCTTTGGCCAAAAACTGTTAAGCAAAATTGGAACTTCCGTTTATAAAGGACGTAAAGCTTCTGAGGTTCTTCACCTCGACAAACCCTACGAAATCATCGAAAACGAAAAAGGTTATTTCTTTAAAACCAAATTGCCATTCATCAAAAAAGAAGAAATTGAATTAAAGAAGTTTGGCGATGAATTAGTTATAGACTTAGGAAATCGGAGAAGATCGGTGATGCTCCCCCGTTTTGCTAGTTTCCTTCAATTAGAAGAATTTCGCTTTCAAGCGCCTTGGTTGGTTGTTTCTTTAGTAAAACC
>CAYQRA010001091.1:0-1949 GCA_964419315.1 uncultured Saprospiraceae bacterium
ACCAAACTGCGAAACTCTTCTGCTGTAAGGGAACATTCCACCACTATAATTGCCTGAATGAGCATGTCTGTCTGGATAGATATTGAAAATATTAGTACCACCGATACCTACAGAAACATCATCATTTATGGCGTAAGTAATATCTAAATCAGTTAATACTTTTGGAGCAAAAGTCTGGTCTCTTACTTCTAATGCGCCGTCATTCCAAGCGTTAGCAACTTCTGAAGAACTAGGATGTACATAATCTATCTCTCCGAAACGTGTGAACGTCAAATTGGTACTTAATTTTCCTAATTTTAATAGACCTCCGAATATTATTTTACTTCTTGGTTGTGCAACTTCAATTCTAGATACTTCTTCACGATTGAAAAGCTGTGCTCCAAATCCTTCCAAAAATTCTCCAGTCTTTATGATAGGTTGACCATCAGATCCTCTAGGAACAAGTGTTTCTGTAAAGTTAGCACCAAGATTTAGAGTTAGACTTCCTTTTTCAAGAGGAATCAGGTAGTTGGCTACTAAATCTAACCCTTGTGTTTCGGTATCAACTGCATTGGTCATAAATTGTACTTGAGTCAGTCCAGCAGGATCAAGTATGGCTGCAAATCTTTCATCATCGCTTGACTTAAATCTTCCTGTAATTCCGATTCTGTCTTTGATATTGATTTGATAAACATCTGCGGTTAAGGATAAACGTCCAAATTTAGCAGTAACTCCAAGACTAATATTTCTAGAAGTTTCAGGCTTCAAGTTTTGAATACCAAATTGTCTAGTCACAAAGCTATCATCATTTAAGTGTGCAATATTCACCCCATCAATAATCGTCATTGTTGGATCATTAGGATCAGGAATTGATATAAATTGAAGAGTAAATGAGCTAAAGTATTTTTGAGGTAATGATGGAGCTCTAAATCCAGTAGAGTAAGCACCTCTCACTGTTATGTTATCTGTTATTCTGTATCTACTTGAAAGTTTATAACTAAAGTTAGTTCCAAAATCAGAATATTCTTCGAAACGTCCTGCCAGTCCAACTAGGAATTTGTCTGTAAATTCAGCCTCTAGATCAGCATATAAACCTGAATTGAATCTAAATTTATTAATAGCATTACCTCTTTGATATCCTGGAAATACTTGAGAACCAGCCTCTTTATTTCCACCGTCAAAGTTTTCCCAAGATTCGTCCTCACCTGCGGTTTGATTAAAGTTTTCTAATCTAAATTCCGAACCAAATGCAACATTCAATGGGAATCCTGCATCAAGTTCTTTAGAAACGTCTAGGTTTACTACATTCTGAGAATATTTCAGCTTTCCTGCTTCAAATGATGTAGGTGATTCTAATCCTAACGATGAATTATTAGAATTGAAAATTGTCCATCCGAAAGAATTGCTTCCATAGTTATTACTCAAATCTACGTTCCAATCATTGAATTCTGTTTTAAATCCAAAAGCTCCGGAGAAGTCATGAATGTCTGAATCTAGGTGTGGTGAAAATCCAAGAGGCCAAAGCCCTGATTGTCTTCCAGATTGATTAGGTCTACGCACAAAACCAGTAGCTTCACCTAATCTATAATTATATCCTCCAAATGAATAAAAAGTGGCTTTATCAGACATAGGTAATTCCATATTGAGGAATATGCCAGCATTCGTTGTACCAGATCCTCCCATTCTAGCCATTCTTCTACCTGTTGGGTCATTGAGTTCGTTTACAATCGCTCTACCTCTTTGATCTTCGGCCAAAAGTGCATTATTACTAGCATTATCCACCCACTTACTGTTATAAGCATCAATCGCAGCGGCATCACCTTGGTTAAATGCAGCAAATTCAGCTACTTGGTCACCTCTCCTAGGGTCACCTTCTGCAAACATTTCTATAGCGTAGTCATCCATACGATTAAATGGATCCTTGGTCATGTAGTTAAGAGTGGCATTTATAAATCCACCATTATCTCCTA
>CAYQRA010001092.1:0-1942 GCA_964419315.1 uncultured Saprospiraceae bacterium
CAAGAAATTGCCTCCATAGATGAGCTTCACCGCTTTTTGGGAGAGTCAACGATTGGCCAGCAAATAAGTCTGAAGATATTGAGAAAAGGACAGGAATTGGAAATGGTGGTTGTGCCTTCGGAGTTATTATAAGGAAATAAGAAAAGTTAAAAAATGGCAAGATGCAATATTGGTAGGAGTGCTACACTAATCCTTAAGAAAGGCTTTCTCGTCGAAGAATTAATTACTTCCTGAGAAATATTTCTTCCAAACATAATATCTAAGAATGAAGTACCGTTTAAGGAGTGTATTTAAAAAATACAATCTATTTGCATAACATTATCCTATTTCTGGAAGCGAGAACTGGTTAAATCCGATTCTCGCTTTTTCTTTGTTTGGACTCTTATCGGTGTACTTGAAGTAGGCAGCCAGAATACCAGACATAGGACATGCTCAAGATGGCCACAATATTCGAAAGTATAGCAAAGAGCTTCATTTGGGAAAGGGTATATATCTGGGTTTTGAAAATGAGAACCAAATCTATGATCAACCACAACAAAGCCAATAGGAGCATCCCTCCGAAAATATACTCTTGGAAATAGTAGAAGAGCAAAAACACTTCCGCCGCCACAATACCAATAATCAATAATTTTGTCGATCGCATCCCAATAACTGTAGCGGTGGTTTTTCTACCCGTTTTTCTATCTGGCTCGATATCCATGACTTCACCGATTAGGTGAGATTGAATGGCGAATAGACTGAGGTAGAAGTAAGTTTGCCAAGGAAGGGCCTCTGTTTGGTTGAGTAAGATGCTAAAAGGAACAATGAGTAAATACCCAAATTGGCACATTAGTTCCCAGGGAGGAGCGGAGCGAAAACCAGATTCTGGTAGATTGTACAGCCAATTGATAAGCGTCAAGGCTAGAAAAACACCGATCATGATAGATCCGCCTTTAAAGATAAAATAGGGGAGGAAAACGAGGTTAGAAACCAAAATAGGAATCCAAAGTCGGCGGAGCTCTTCCACTGTTCCTTTTGCCCCAAACCAAAAAGTATCTTTACGGGGGTTGAGTAAATCTATTTTTTGATCTACAATATCATTCCATCCATAGACCAAAAAATTTAAGGGAAAGCACACATAGAAAAAGCCCAACCAAAAATCAAAATCTTGCCAGATATCCATTTGTCCAGTAGGTAATAGGTACAACCATATGGTAGCGAACCAAAGTCCAGGACGAGAAACTTTTATCCAGAATAATAATTGTTTGAACATAGTTGAATAAGCTTCTTGTAAAGTTGTGAAAAGTAGTTAGACTACTTTTGAGTAGTGCGTTAAAGTAGGATAATACTATACAAAACTTTGCCAAATTTAAAAACTCTACTTCTCAACAAATCATTGGGGATAAAAGAAGATCACTAATTTTTATTTTTGAGTTCAGAGTGAATTTTTCTGAAAAAAATTATCCTTGAAATCTTATTTTTCCATCCACAATGGTATACAAAACTTTAGTGGATAATATTTCTTCATCAGTACACTCCAATAAATTATTAGAAAGAATCACGATGTCTGCCAATTTATCTTTTTCGAGCGAACCTTTTGTTTGTTCTTCAAAACCTGCATAAGCATTTCCTAAGGTGTAAGAATGCAAAGCTTCCTGTCGAGTCATTTTTTGTTCCGTAAAAAATTCCATACCAGAGTCTGCTCTCTTTCTGGTGACGGAGGCATAAAAACTAAGTAGCGGATTGACATCTTCCACAGGGGCATCTGTTCCGTTGGCAATTTTGGCTCCACTGTCGATCAGTGAGCGCCAAGGATAGGCTCCTTGGGAAGAACGTTCTACGCCTAGTCGTTTGACGACAAAAGGTGCATCAGAGGTACAATGAATACCTTGTATCGAAGCGATAACTCCCAATTCACTAAACCTTGGAATATCCGAAGGATGCAGATGCTGCGCATGTTCAA
>CAYQRA010001093.1:0-1941 GCA_964419315.1 uncultured Saprospiraceae bacterium
ATACGTTATTTCATCGACATGACTTACGCTAGACCCCAATTGATAATTACTCGCTGCGTAAACTCTTGGATTGAGTCCACCCGTAGAAACGACGGCGGAATCGCCACATAGAAACAAGTTATTGCTTCTCAACTGAATCCCCAACTCTTGAGAACCATTGGTATAGCTAGCCGTATCGGTGAGTTTTTTTCCAAAACCATCCACCAGATAAGTATCATAAATCCCAGGAAGACTTTCTAATTCATTAAAAGTAAAAGAAGACACCGCCAGTCCTAAATCAGAAGGTTTCACCTCACCATAAGTTCCTAAACCAGTAGCATCTAATTTGGTCAGCGACACAAAACCCAAAGAATGACAAACCTCATGTAAAAACACACTGACAAAATCTTGTTGATTCGAAGCCGGATTTGCGTCTAGTCCAAAATACCAATTGGCTTGACCAATCAAAATCTCCATGTCGGTTTCTCCAGGATTTAGTTCTTCATTAGCTATCGCATTGGCTAGCGAGCTAGGATACCAAACGTCTGTAAATGGCGCATTGGGAAAGTTCTTACGCGCATTGGAAAGAGAAACCCCCAAGAAAAGATTGATCGCTGGAGCATAAATAACATGTATTTTTATCGGCACATTGGATTTCAACTTAGTCCCCCAAATCTCCAAAGCAAAATCAATGGCATCATCCATTTCTGGAGTCGTATTGACCGTCGTCACCTCAAAGGTAGCTTGGCTATAAGTGACCAACTGGAAGGAAGATAAAAAGAACAATATGCATAAAACTTTTTTCATGGCTTTGAATTTAGGAGATTGATAAACGATAGATTTTAGAAAACCTTCGCAATAGGAAGTTTACTTTAAGTTAAAGAGGATTTTGCGAAATACAAAAAACAGAGAGCTTTTAAAGCAAGAAAAAATACTTTAGTTGCCTACCTCTGCTCTAACCTAAACCTATCGTATTTTTATTGTTTCCCCAAAAAGTCCAACATTTTCTATTACCTCCTATTTTTTTAGGACTCTATCTAGTACTTGGTTTCTGTAAAAGTGGTCGCGTCAAAAATCAACACCCTGCTTGCATTTAAAATATTTTTAACAAAATCAAGTCGAATCTTTTATAACTTTGAAGTGATTTCTTTTACATCATTCGATCGAGCGCAAGCTACCTGAATACGATTGACATCTTATATCCAACAACAAAACGACTTTAGCGCCGTATACCCTAGAGTCAATTTCAATAGAGCAATGAGGGTTTTTTTATTCCTAATTCTTTTTCTTTTTGGTACTGCTCTTTTTGGGCAAAACTTGCTGGATACTCCAGTTAAGCTTAATTATACCAATCAAAGTTTGGGAAAAATTCTTAAGGATCTAAAACAAGATTATGACCTTCTTTTTTCCTACGCCACCATCAACCTATCGGTTGGCATAACGATCTCCTTCCAAGGCAGACTCCAAGATGCCCTAGACGAATTATTTGCCCCCGAGAGCATCCACTATAAAGTAATCGGCAATCAAATTGCCTTAAAATATGTCCCCATCAAAGGCCGTCCCATCAAAGGACAAATCTTGGATGCCAGTACTCAGGTTCCACTGATTGGCGCCAATGTTATCTTAGACCAATCTGATCCCTTGATTGGGGTGAGTACCGACATTGATGGCTATTTTTCATTGCAAGGATTGTCTATTGGCCGCTATAATTTGCGGGTCCAATTTATTGGCTATGAACCTATCTTTATCAATCAGGTATTGGTCACTGCGGGCAAAGATGTATTCCTCGCTTTGGAACTCAAAGAATCAACAGTCGCTTTGGCGGAAGTCATCGTAAAGGTGGAAAAAAATCTAAGTAAACCATTGAATGATATGGCCACGACTTCTGCTCGATCTTTTTCGGTAGAAGAAAGTCAACGTTTTGCGGCGGCTATTGCGGACCCCGCACGCATGGCCCAATCT
>CAYQRA010001094.1:0-1935 GCA_964419315.1 uncultured Saprospiraceae bacterium
GGAATCTGCCTCTGCCGGCAGGCAGACCGCGAGATCGACACAGGAAGATCCATGAGCGTAGCGAACTAAAGCGGACAGACAGCAAAAGACCACCTACCCATATTCGAAGGCCTTAGAAACTAATCAGCTATTTGTTTTATCAAAGCACTTGCTTACCTTTGGTACAGCAAAATTTTACTGCTACTTAAGCATAATCTATGTCGAAAGCCAAGAAAAAACACTCTGCGATTAAAAGCCAATTGCATCCCCGCAATAAACACCGTCAACGTTATGACTTTGATCGTTTGATAAAGGACAGTCCTGCCTTAGGCGTTTTTGTAAAACCGAATAAATATGGAGATTTATCTATAGACTTCTTTAATCCCATCGCGGTCAAAGCACTCAATAAGGCTTTACTGAAGACGCATTACGAAATTGACTTTTGGGATGTTCCATCGGGTTTCCTTTGTCCGCCGATTCCGGGGAGGGCAGATTATGTGCATTATTTAGCGGATCTGTTGGGGGATAGTAATGCGGGTAAAATTCCCAGAGGAGAAGAGATTAAAGGATTGGATGTTGGGATTGGCGCCAATGGGATTTATTCCATCTTGGGGCAACGCGAATATGACTGGTCTTTTGTTGGAAGTGAAATTGATAAATTGGCTATTTTATCGGTAGAGAAAATTATTTCCCAAAACCCTGCTTTAAAAGATCGAGTAGAAGTACGGATGCAAAAGAATGCTCGAAATATTTTTAATGGTATCTTGGCAAAAGACGAAGTCTTTGATTTTACCATTTGCAATCCTCCTTTTTATGAATCAGAGGAAGCGGTGCGACAAGAGCATCTGCGAAAAATGAAAAATTTAAAACAAAAAAGAATAACAAAAGCGGCTCCTAATTTTGGGGGTAAAAATAAAGAACTTTGGTGTAAAGGAGGGGAGAAGCAATTTATCGGAGATATGATTCGCCGAAGTAAATTATTTGGTGCTTCTTGTTTTTGGTTTACGACTTTGGTTTCAAGAGTTGCTCATTTGGATGCCTTTTATAAAATGCTAGAAAACGAAAAGGCGGTCGCCGTAAAAACCATTTCGATGGCACAAGGCAATAAAACGAGTCAGGTTTTAGCTTGGACTTTTTTGAGTCCCAAGCAACAGAAAATATGGGCAGCAGCACGTTGGAGGAACTAATGATCTCAATTGACAAAGGGGAGCAACTTTATCAAACCTACCTTTCTGAATAGTAAACCTGCTTGTCCATAGATTCTTTTACGATAGACCCAATGGATTCCTTTGGCATCAAAAATAAATGGAACCCAATTTTTATTTTTTAATGTAATTCCCTCTTCCTAATTATTCCGCTCGCAAGGCAAGAGAAAAAATGATATATTGTAGTCATTAATAGCGTTTTCTGTTTTTCCTTGTAGATTAGCACTGATTATTGGGGCATCTCTAGGGACTTGTTTTAGGAAAAACCAATCATCCGGTCTACTTCTTATGAATAAAATATCTATTCCTACTTTCCTGTTTTTCCTCCTCTTGAATTCCACTACTTTCCTATTTGGCCAACAAATTCGTTTCAATGAAGTCGTTTCTTCTAATGTACTTCACTTCGACGAAGATGGAGACACGCCAGATTGGATAGAATTACACCACTCAGGAAATACCGATCAATCCTTAAAAGATTGGACCTTGACGGATAAAAAGGACAAACCGGATAAATGGACTTTCCCAAACCTCGAAATGGCACCTGATGATTATTTATTGATCTGGGCTTCTGGAAAAGACCGCCGTGGACAACAAACGACTCGGACCCTAATCAACCAAGGAGATCTATTCAAATACACCATCCCTTCGGCTTCCACGAATTCGGAATGGCGCGAACTCGATTTTGATGACAGTACTTGGAACGAAGCAGATACTGGTTTTGGTTATGGCGATAATGATGATGCGACGCTAG
>CAYQRA010001095.1:0-1932 GCA_964419315.1 uncultured Saprospiraceae bacterium
ACACCTCTGGCGCAACCCAAGTACCACAGAAAAATGTCGGATCATTTTTGTCCTAACAGAGGCAAAACCGTTTTTGGTAAATGGGAGGCCTTTAAAAGATGAAATGGAAAAAATAGGATAGGTCTAGGATTAGATAAAACAGACTTATAAAAAACAATATCCAGAATTTGGGGCATCATATAATAGTCGGCGGTGTTGAAAGAATTAGGGATAGCAGTTAAGGATTTAGGATTACGATTTACCATAGAAATTCATAGGCCAAATTTTCAATAATGGAAAAAAAAGTACATGATATATTAGCCGAATACGATGCTCGAATGGAAAGAGAAACGGCTTTGATGAAAAGTCTCCCCATCGAAGAGGGAATGAAACGAAGAGATGAATTTCTTTTGCCGGTAGGCAAAGAAGTTGGTCAATTTCTAGGGGAGTTGATCAAGAGCGCCAATTCCAAAAGTATACTTGAAGTAGGTACTTCATTTGGTTACTCGACCGTATGGTTGGCTCAAGCAGCAAAGGTTTCTGGTGGAAAAGTGATTACTTTAGAAATAGATAAAACGAAATCGCAATTTGCGGAAGCACAAATCAAAAAAGCAGGATTGGAAGAACAAGTAGAATTTAGAATTGGAGATGCTATCGATTTGATCAATCATTCTAAAGAGCGATTCGATTTTGTATTGATTGATATATGGAAGGAATTATATCTCCCCTCCTTTAGGGCAGTAATGTCTAAACTTAACCCTGGAGCTTATCTTGTGGGAGACAATATGATCCACCCACCGATACACAAGGAAGAGGTCAAGACTTACAGAAGCGCCATAAAAGCGTCTGGCTTATTTGAAAGTGTCCTTCTCCCACTAGGAAGTGGTATTGATGTATCAAGATTGGTAGAAAAAAATAAATATTAAATAAAACCAATAATAATAAATGTTAGGATTAATAGCAAACTATTTATATCCTAGCACTTAATTTAGAAATTACAAAAAGAAATAGACATGGCTAAAAATCCACATTACTTATCACAGATGTCTCACACAGAATTACTCAGTACCAATTTGGAAGAGTCGGTTCGATTTTATACGGATATCGTAGGAATGGATATCACTGCAAAAGATAAAAATTCAACCTACTTAAGGGCTTGGGGAGATTATTTTAAATATACACTAAAAATAACCCAGTCAGATACTGCTGGTAATGGAGCGATGGGATGGCGAGCAGATAGCCCAGAAGCATTAAAAGAATGCGTCGCTTATCTTGAAGAAAGTGGTGCAGGTATTGGCTGGGTAGAGCCTGATGAAGGCAGAGGCAAAGCCTACAGGTTTAGATCTCCTGGAGGATTGTTACATGAGGTGTTTTGGGAAGTCCAATGGTTGAATGAAACAGGTGAAAGAGGGAGTATTTTTGCAGATCGATATGCTAGCAATCGACGTAAAGGTGCTTGCCCTCGTAGATGGGATCACTCTACTTATTTAGTCCCTATTGGGGAATATCCAAAAGAGAAAGCTTTTTGGCAAGGAATGGGATTGAAGAACCCAGATGAAATCAGGTTAGATGATGAAAAGCCACCAATAGGTGGGCTTTGGACCATCGGAAACTTATCACATGATATTGCCATTTTCTCAGACCCCAACCTCACTTCGGGCAAGGGAGTCCTCAACCACATCTGTTATAATGTTGATAGTCGCGAAGAAGTGTTATTGGCCTTGGATTGGTTTTCCGAAAAGGGCTATAAAAGTGTTTGGGGAGCCCCTACAAGACACAAGGCAGATGAAGGTTTTTTCTTCTATATCATGGAGCCTCATACGGGGGTCTTACTCGAAATATACGCCTGTGCAAGATTAATTTTTGCACCGGATCATGGGCCAGATGTACATTACCTCAAAGATAATCCTAATGATGCTTGGGGCAATACCAATCCTTTTGCTGAAGCCGCCA
>CAYQRA010001096.1:0-1929 GCA_964419315.1 uncultured Saprospiraceae bacterium
CCTAGAGAAGGTACAGATACCTGGGATGGAGATCAATCAGATACGCGTAGGAATTCTTTTGTTACGTTCACAGCAGCTATAGATGGAACAAGTACAGACCTAATAGGTTTTGCAGCGGTTGCTGCTAATAATTCTGGTGGAGCAGTAGATTCAGATTGTGATGGAGTAGGCGAAGGAGCACCACTCTCTCCTTCCTTTACGTCCTATTGTGTGCAATTACCATCACTCGGAAGTAACCTAGATTTATCCATAACCATTGGCGGACTAAATACAGATGGGGACGATGTTGCTTTAGATAATATCTTGGTCATGTGTACCAGTGATCCAAGTTGTTTGCCAGCAGCGGTTACTATGACTACCTGTCTTGCTCCGCTACCGATAACCTTATCTGCTTTTGATGGAGAAATTTCAAATGGAACTTCTTTCCTCTCTTGGGAAACTACTCAGGAATTAAATAATGACTTTTTCGAAATACAACACAGTTCTGATGGAAGAGACTTTTCTAAAATTGGAATTGTGGCAGGTGCGGGGTCATCGAATACCCTTACCAATTATGAATTTGTACATAAGCAGGTAGTTTCGAAAGATAACTATTACAGACTTAAGCAATTTGACTTTAATGGGGAGTTTGAATATTCTAATATCGTCTATTTAGAAAATGAATTGGAGAGAACAGAAAGTTTGATTTACCCAAATCCAGCGACCAACAAAATAACTTTCGAGGGAAGTGCAAGTGAGCTTAATTTTTATAATTGGTCAGGTGCGATGGTAAAGAGCATCAGACTTGAGGAGAGTAAATCTAATGTTGAGATTGACCTTAGTCAATTGAATGCCGGATTTTACATGTTAGAGATTGTAAAGAATGGACAAACGCAAGCCGTTAAAAAGTTGATAAAAAATTAATGAACTGAGCTCTTTTAGTGAAAGCGTTTTAAAAAATAGGTGCTTGGGTAAGAAAATAAAGATTCCTTACTCAAGCACTTATTTTTAAATGCTTTCCTACTTTTTTAAACAACTTCAATCACAAAATAGATAGATAGTATCGTGAATTTGTATCTAAGAACCCTCCTGTTATTTTTTTCCTTAGTTTTTAATGCCGTCCATGCAAGTGGTCAATTATGGCTTGATGATTTTGATGGAAATAATACCACTGCAACATTTACAACTAGTCTACCGTGCAATAGCGGACCGACTGGAGGAGACTTCTTCTTCTTTGGAGTGATCTGCCTAGATGGGGCAGGATGTGGAAATGAAATAAATCCTATATTCAATGGAAGTTATGCTAATGTAATGGGATCTTTTTTAGGAGCTTATGATACAGACAATGCAGGTGGTTGTGGTCCTGATGATAATGAATTTGCACAATGGACAGGGATAGATGCTTCCATTTGTGCCAGTGCAGACAAGCTTTACTTATGTGTGGATGTTGCAGAAGGAGAAGAATTTCCTGGAGCAATGGGTTGGGATGATCCTTCGGTAGTTTCCTTTTCTGTAAATCTTGGTGGTGGGTATATCCCATTAGGGACTATTGAGGATATGGGCTCCAATTCAGATCCAGCATGGGATCTTGATTGTGATGGGGAAGGGGATATTGGTTCGGAACTGTCTAATACTTTTACAAGCTATTGTTTTGAAATCCCCGGATATGCTGGAACACTTGATGTCCGAATTGATATCGATGGTTTAAATGAAGATTTAGAAGATATAGGTATAGATAATGTCGGTATTTATTGTGAGTCAGATCCAGCTCTTTTACCTGGGCCTGTTTTGCAGTTCTGTGGATCTTGTGGCACGAATACCCCCCCAGTATGTGATCCGACGGTAGTATGTGATGGTGCTGGTGGATTAAGTCACGAAGAATACGATCCTGTTTCTTGCGGTTGTATTTTGGTTGCAGACCCACTTCCGGTTTGTGATCCAACAGTAGTC
>CAYQRA010001097.1:0-1928 GCA_964419315.1 uncultured Saprospiraceae bacterium
TGGACATAATCTCCGATATTGATATTGACACCATAATTATTGATAGGATTGACAACAGTCCATTCAAAAGTCTGGGTACCATCTCTGTTCTTTTTGGTATTGGTCAATTGACCATTGGATACATCCATCAAACCTTTAGGAGCCGTTACGCTGATCACCATCCCATCCGGTTCATCATACATATGATCTTTACAGGGCCACCAAAGGCTGGCTCCTATTCCCTGACAGGTGGTCGCAATAAAAGGTTTTAGGTTTTCATCTTGATCCCAACTAAATCCACCAGACCAAGGTGGATTGGTACTTACTCTAGGTTTTCCTTCAAAGAAAACAATTACTTCATTATTGGCATTTGCATTTTGCTTTTTGATCAAGTCGAGGTAATAGACGTTCCCATCGCGGGAGTAGGGAACATTTTTATTGTCTTGTAGGACCTTCGTGATTTTCATTGGCTCCTGCAAATCGATTTGCATTCTTTGCTGAGCTTGGAGCACTTGGTATTTTATGGTGTTTTGACCACTGATCGTACTATCTTTTAAGTTTACCTTTACTTCTAGGTGATAATGACTCAAATCCCACCACTGCCGTTCGGGGGTGATACTACCACGTAGGCTATCTTGACGACTGTGATGACTATGATTATGGGGATGGAAATACTGCGCACTAGCTTGAAAAGCAGGTAAAAGAATAATAAGGAGTATAATAACACGCAAATTCATGAAAGGGTATATTTGATAAGCTCGTGATCTCTATTTGTCTTGTTTTTAAAAATGGAAACCCACTAGGACAAAAGTTATTTTATTTCCTTCCTTGTCCTCCAATGCTTTACTTATTAGTATTCTTTTGCATAAATCATTCCGATTTATGCTTGACCAAGAATGGTTTTGTAGTTCTTAAGGCCTAGCAGGAAGTACCCTTTCGCCATTTCGGCTTTTCAAAAGGATTTTCAAATGTACCCAGATTTTTTGAAATGGGTGAATTCCACTCCTAAAAGGGTGCCGTTGGCCCGAAAAGTATAGTCTTTTGCGGCTAAAAAGCATCGATATTAATAGCATTGATTGTTTGGTAGAGGCATTAAAACCATCATTTTTGAAAAAAAATAAACCCGAGGCAACTTATTGGAGCTTTGCTGCACCATACTATCATAAGAGCTGTTAAACACATTTTTAACAAAAAAAAATTAAAATCCTTATGATGAAGTACGCAGTTAATTTTTCTATGTTTTTGGCTTTCTTTTCCCTAAGTTTTTTTACCTCTTGTGATAAAACAAGTACTACCGAAGATGAAGTAGAGGCTTATGTAGATCAAGCTTTATTAAGCGTTGCAGAGAGTGCAAGTTCAGGAGCGGATGGTTGTTATGAATTGGTATTACCAGTTACTATTTTATTTGTAGATGGAACTAGCACAGAAGTAGCTTCCATAGATGACATGAAGACTGCTTTCCGAACTTGGAAAGAAAATAACCCTGACGCGACGAAAGAGGACCGTCCTCAATTGGTTCTGCCAGTAGATTTTATTGATGAAGAAGGAACGATTATCTCCGTAAGTACCCAAGAAGAATTAAGAGCATTACGTGTTGCCTGTAAAAAAGAGCGTGGATCGAAAAAAGGCAAAAGAGGCAATAAAGAATGTTCTTGCTTCGACATCGTATTCCCAATTTCAATTGCTTTTCCAGATGGAACAAGTGCTGAAGTCGCTGACCGAGCCGCATTCAAAAGTACCGTTCGGGAATGGAAAGCCAATAATCCTGATGCAACGGAGCGTCCTGAACTTGTATTTCCAATCACCGTTGAGTTAGAAGATGGTACTACTGTAGAAGCAAATAGTGTAGAAGAACTCAAAGCTTTGAAGGAGGCGTGTAGGGATGGGAAGTAATGAAGTTGTTTGAAAATAGGTAGATGATTTATTTGCAAGCCATTGAATTCCAATAC
>CAYQRA010001098.1:0-1927 GCA_964419315.1 uncultured Saprospiraceae bacterium
ACGATCACCTCCGAAGGGATTGGGAATATGAAATAGAATATCTGTAATATTTAAATAAGGGATCAGTAACAAACCAGTTCCACCCAATATCAAGCATATAAAATGGACCCCTTTCGCCCCAATTCTTTGTGCAACCGGAACCAAAGCAAAAGCGAGTAAGAAACAAATAATATTATAGGTTCCATTGAGCTGTCCGGTAAGGACTTGAGCTTGCTTGAAACCTTCTGTATTTTGATCCAGGGTATTGAATAAAGACAAAGACAAAGTGGAGGTTAGGTATTGCCAATAGCAAAACATGGCGTACCAAGTAAAAAACTTTACGGGTATCAATTGCTTCATCACCAAAGGCATTTCCTGAATGGCTTCGACGATATCTTTATAGGTTCTAGAAAAGACATTCCCCTTTGCTTTTTCTTCTTCCAATTGTTTTAATTCCTCAGGAGTAGGTGGATATTCGGGGGTGGTAAAAATCGAATAGAGCACCGTGGAGATAGAAGCAAAAGAACCAATAAAAAAGGCCCAATAAGTGGCGACAGGAATACCATTTTCCATCGTATCTGTCAAGGCAAAAAATCCAAGAGAAATAAGAATCGCTGGTGTAAAATTGGCAAGCGTACTTCCTAGTCCAGTAAAAAAACTCTGCATCAAAAAACCTAGGGAATGCTGTTTCTTCTCCAGTTTATCAGAGACGAAAGCTCGGTAAGGTTCCATCGCGATATTATTTCCGGCATCGAGTATCCATAACAAACTTGCAGCCATCCAAATCGTCTGTGAAAAAGGCATAAACACCAGTGCCACACTGGCAAGGATCGCACCTATTAGAAAAAAAGGCTTCCGTCTTCCAAAACGCGGCGACCAAGTACCATCACTGATGGCACCAACCACTGGTTGAATCAAAAGTCCCGTAACGGGTCCTGCCAACCAAAGAATGGGAATTTCATGCTCGCTTGCCCCGAGGTATTTGTAGATAGCACTCATGTTGCTTTGTTGCAATCCAAAGCTGAATTGAATTCCAAAAAACCCAAAATTCATATTCCATATCTGCCAAAAACTTAGTTTTGCTTTTTTCATCCGCCAACTTCTTTTGCTTGTTCAAAAACCTATTTATATAAAGTAGCAAGGGGGAACCTAGTCCCCCTCTTAACCTAATATGCATTTATGAAAACACCATTAAAATTAAAAAGTATATCTAAGCGTACCCGAAATTGATCTTCCGGTAATAGATCTTGCTCGTAAAATATTCACTTGTCCTTCCGTAATTGATCCCTCTTCTGACTCTGTGATTCCAATGGCGTCCGCCAAGTTATTGGCATTCACTGACAAGGTCAATCCTTTAGATATCCCAATATTTACAAAGCCATTGATAATTAAATAACCGGGCATGACCAATTCATTATTATCTTGAGCAAATGCATCCGTCTGACCGATCAAACTCAATCCTATGGAATGCCCTTTAAAAGAATAAGTTGGGATAATATTATACATCAAGTCAGGTTGTCTTCTTGGCGTATTTCCAACATTGTCATCTCCCGCCGTGGTAATTTCTGCTTTGGTAAAAGTCAAAGCACCTCTTACATCAAAATCTCCAAAATCAAAAGCTCCTTCCAATTCTACACCAAAGGCAGTATAATCGTTTTCGATAACCGTCTGAGTCGTGGCTTCAAAACCACCTTCTTCTGTTGTTCCCGCGTAGAAAGCAGTTACAAAGATACCTCCTGTTTTAAATTTCTGTTTCCATCCTAATTCTCCTTGAGTAATGATATCCTTTGGGTTTCCAACAAATAAAGTTGCGGTCCCCGGATTAAGAATTCTATCCGCTTTGGAGGAACCACCTTGGCTAAATCTTCCAAATACTGCTTGCTTATTATTTAGTTTATAATTGGCTCCCACAGAAAACGAAGCATAGTCATAATCATATTGCACTCCT
>CAYQRA010001099.1:0-1927 GCA_964419315.1 uncultured Saprospiraceae bacterium
CATTATCGACCAGCTATTGATTTAGGAGTGACGCAAGGACGTTCTATTGCTCAGTTGATTGCGCAGCGAGTAAAGACCAAGCGTTAAAATTTTTTTATTAAAAAGATTTTCAAAGCCCTATTTGCCAGCGTGTAGATAGGGCTTTGTTTATAGAGAAAAAATAGAGCATATAGATCAGGAGGAAGTGGAGAGCGTTTTAAACTTAAAAACTAACTTATGTTACAGTGTACTAGCCCCTTATGTTTCGTTCAAATCAATTTCAAAAATGGAGAATCGACATTCCATATTCCAAACAATCTCTTGGATTGAAAAATTATTTTATCTTTAATTTCTACCCACGAAAAAAGGTAGGTTAATAACCAAAGAAAAAAACAATTCATGCCACAACTCGATAAAAAATTAACACTCTACGGACTTACCATGATTGCGGTTGGAGCTTGTATTGGCTCTGGGATATTTCGGGCCCCGGGAGAGATTGTGGCGGCAGTTCCGAATGTGACTTTGGTATTGGCGGTCTGGTGTCTAGGAGGGATTGTGGCTCTTACGGGCGCGCTGACTCTTTCGGAATTGGGCGGAATGTTTCCCAAGGCAGGTGGGGTTTATGTTTATCTCAAAGAAGCCTATGGTGACCTCGTTGGATTCTTATATGGCTGGGTGATCTTGTTGGTGATCAATACTGGAGCTTTGGCGGCCTTGGCGATTACTTTTGCAGATTACATGACCTTTTTTATTCCCTTATCAGATTATGGAAAAATAGGATTGGCGGTGGCAACTATTGCAGGATTGACTGCAATAAATATACGTGGCGTAAGCCTCAGTCAATTGATGGCCAATACCTTTACTGGTCTAAAGCTATTGGCGATCGCGGGTATTATTTTATTGGGCTTTAGTTTTTATAATGCCGAAAAAGTGCCCTTGGATTTTTCTCTAACTTCAGCTCCTGAAAATTGGATGTCAGGAATTTTGGTGGGTTTGATCGGAGTACTTTGGTCGATGGGCGGTTGGCATCACACGTCTTATTTGGCAGGGGAGGCGATCAATGCCAAGCGGAACATTCCGCGAGCGATGGTTTTGGGAGTACTGATTGTGACGGTCACCTATGTTTTGGTAAACTTAGCTTATATGATGCTTTTGCCGATTCCTTTGATTGCAGGTACGGATAGAATTGCGGGAGATGCGGTAGCGACTATTATTCCATTTGGTGGTCGACTAATGGCACTAGTGATTGCTGTTTCTGTTTTTGGAACCATTGGAATTTACACCATGTCTGCGCCAAGAATTTATTATGCCATGGCAAAGGATGGCCTTTTCTTTAAAGGCTTGAGTAAATTACATCCTCAATATAAAACGCCTGCGAATGCGATGCTACTGCAAGGAATATGGGCTATTATTTTACTGGTTTTTTGGGGGAGTTTTGGGCAATTGATTTCTTATGTCACCTTTATGGATATTATTTTTATGACGCTTACTGGAGTCAGTATTTTTATATTTCGGATAAAGAAAAAAGACCTAGAGCGACCAATTCGTGCTTGGGGCTATCCTTTGATTCCTATTTTATTTATTGTGATCTCTACCGTCTTTGTAGGGAATACTATTTTTGCAAAACCACAAGAGTCGATGTATGGTTTGCTTGTGTTGGCTTTAGGGATTCCCGTTTATTATTTGTTTAAAAAAATGCAAGAAGAAAAAGGAGTAGATTGATTTTTTATGGTTTGGGGTATACGGTACACCCCAAACCGTACACCGAATAACGCAAAAAAAATGATGAAAAGAGAAAAGACAAAGACGATACGATAGTAGATTTAAGGTTTCGAATAGGGTTAACCACGTAGTTTGGCTGATAACCAATAACACACAAAGAAATAATTCACTTCGTACTGTATGACGTACGTACGACATAAGATGACCAATGATAATTCAGTAAGTT
>CAYQRA010001100.1:0-1923 GCA_964419315.1 uncultured Saprospiraceae bacterium
TTTCGCCTTCCCAGATGCACTGAACGGGAACTTCCAAGGAGAAATACAAGCCACGACCCCAAGTGGATCTCTCAAGGTATAATTGATGGCTTTCGCTCCGACACTATCATGCGCCTCGGAAGAAAACTGAGTTATGGCATTGGCAAAATATCTAAAATTAGAAGAGGCTCGGGGAATGTCTACTTTCTTAGCGAGCCATAAAGGTTTGCCATTATCAATAGATTCGGCCAAAGCTAATGCTTCTTTTTTTTCTTCGATAAGATTGGCAATCTTCGTCAAAATCAGATGACGTTCGTCGATACTGGTGGCAGACCATTGCGGAAAAGCTTTTTGGGCAGCTGCAATCGCAAGGATAACGTCCTCTCCTTGGGAAGCAGGTACTTCGCCGTATATTGCTCCTTTGGATGGCTCATAAAGGGGCAAATACTTTCCACCTACTGGAGCTTGTAATTTTCCGTCAATATAATTGGCTATTCGCTTCACGTCCCGATTTTTTTAATTCAATTAATGAAGTGGTGTTCCGGAGAAAAAGGTAGACGGTATCTTGTGATCATTCAGATTCCTCTAGACTTTTGCTTTATAATAATATCCCAAATTCTTTTTGATTTCTGCGGGTAATTCTGGTAATTCTGACCGAGGAATTAACAAGGTTGAAATATTATGTAAGTCTTTAAAAATGTGGTGTTTTTCTGCTGTTTCATGGAGGTAGATATGGCCACTAGAGCCACCAGTTCCTACCTTATTACCAAGCATGCGAAGCACCATTTGGGCATGGCGGTAACGCCAGGCGGTCAAAGCTTCATCTATTTCGATAAAGCAAGTAAGCAATTGGAAAGGCAAATGTAAAATAGGTTCGTCGCGATACAGATTGATAAACAAGGCCGCAACGGTAGCTTCATAATTCAATCTCAATTCTCCTTCTTTCATCATCTTTTCATGATGTTCTTTATTGAGTACGGCATCAAAATAAGTATCTGTATTTCCCAACATGATCAAACGCTGCTCTTTCTCTGATTCCTCCAAATAGCTGGAGGCTTTAATGGCTTTGATTTCTCTTTCGAGCATCCGATCAACGGCTACCTTATAAGATTCTATAAAATCAAAATCTCCCAATTCAATAAAAGGAGTTCTTTCCAACCAATCTTCGACTGCATCAAAAAGAGACCCTTCGCTCGAAGCAACTTGTAATTTCTTTTTATTGGTCTCATCAAATACGGAGAAGTAAGGACATCCATTATAAGTCATTCGCTGCTTCTCTTGTAGTCCTAGAATATTTTCGATCATTCGAAACTGGTAACTCTGGAAACCGGAGGCAGGAAAAAGGTGATGTCGAAAATCTAAAAAATCCAAAGGCGTCATGGTTTCCATGATGCGAATTTGATCAACCAGTAACTTTTGGATTTCTACCACTCGATTTAGACGGGCGATGGCCGTTCCGATATTTCGTTCATCTACTTTATCGGTTTGGAATAAGGCCAAAACCGATTCTAGTTCATGGATGATTTGTTTGAACCAAAGTTCATAGGTTTGATGAACGATGATAAACAGCATTTCTTCGTGAGCAGGTTCTTTATCTAGAACGGCGCTTCGTAGATTTTGCGCATCGAGTATTTTATCCAATTCTAGATAATTCCGATAATGGACGGTACTGTATTTCTTCGCTTCCTCCATAGTTTTTTCTTTTTTCTTTTCGAATGAAAAATGATTTTTACTACCTGAAGTGCAGCTCCAAGCTGCGCCTCAGGTCGCGCATCCAAAGACTTTAGCTAGCCCTTTTATACGGTAGTCAAAGACACCGTAGGAAAACCTTCTGCCCCTACCTCTAGGTGTTGTCCTTTCTCTAAATAAATTGCGGGGGTGGCGGCACCTGCCAAAATAATGGCTCCGGCATTGATATTCTCCCCATTTTCTCTAGCCAATCTG
>CAYQRA010001101.1:0-1923 GCA_964419315.1 uncultured Saprospiraceae bacterium
GTTGGGACTGGTCTCGGTACAGAGGTGCCCTCCGCCGCCGTTTCTTCTTCTCCCATGCCATTTCCTTCATTCGGCATCACCATCCATACAACTCAATCCAAAATCGGTAGTACTTACAAAGATCAAACAATTATCCGCTAGATTTCCGGTGATCACCGTGCCAGATAAATCTCCGTCCAAAGGACCAGCGATAAGGGTACCAGAAGTACCCGAGCCACTTAGTCCTTGATAGATGCTGAGTTGGTCAACATAGGACGTATAGAGTCCTCCCGTGATCGTTGCTTCCACAGCCATTCCAACAGTTGGACAAACTTCAAAAATCACCAAACTTGATTCGAAATTATCATAGCAATGAAAGTAAACATCTTGACCAACAGGACAAGAACAAGCTGCCAAGACCTCTACATCATCTGTTGTAGCAGTCATACAAACCGTTCCTTCGGTATAAGTGATGGTATGAAGACCCAGACCTGCGATCCCGGGATTGAAAGAATAAGTCATTCCATTACCGTCGTCGCTTACTCCGGGACCAGAATAGACCCCACCAGAGGGAGTCCCTCCGCCAAGTCCGGTTTGCAAGCCAGCATCAAGGCATAGATCCGCCAAGGTGGTAAAACTCACGGTGGGGATGGCAAAAACTTCTAGGCTAGCAGTGGCGGAACTAGTATTGACATAAGTTAGCGTATGTACATTGGCGCCGGCAGCAGCAGGATCGAAAGTAAAAGTCATTCCATTGCCGTCATCTGTCACCCCATTTCCACTATAAACTCCTCCCGAAGGCAATCCACCACTGAGTCCAGTTTGAACACCATCATTGATACAGAAATCGTTGGGGGTTAAAAATTGTACCGTTCCAGCGGGGATGCTTTTTCCACAAACCTCCAATTCAATTTCAAAACCAGAATCACAACTGATCACGACATTGCTATTGACCACAAAGATCAAACATTGATTGGCCGTTCCACCTGTGATGATGGTTCCAGCGAGGTCGCCATTTTGGGGACCAAGATAAATCGTCCCACTAGTTCCTGACCCCATCGCTCCTTCATAAACGGTGAGGTTATCATCCATATGAAAAGAGCCAGAGGTGATATTGGCCTCAGCGGCCATACCGGCAGAAGGACAAACCTCAAAAACGACTGTATTATTTTCATTATCCCCATAACAGGCATTATAGAAAGTTTCCCCAGCACCACATTGGGCATTAAGGTGAACCGAAAAGAGTAGAAATACGAGAAGGGGAGAAATCTGGAAAAAGGACAGAAGTGATCTAGACATTAGGTTGATTCTTGGGGTTATGTAGAAAAATTTTACTCAGTAGATCGAAGGAGAAGTCGATTTACTTCCAAAATAATGGTTCGTAAAATCCATTTTGAGTACTACGCTAGGATACGATTTTCGGGGTATAATGTTGCATCAAAACGTCACCAAAACTAGTCAAGAAACCTATTAAATATTATTATTTTATTTAATTTGTAAAATCACAAATTTGAACTTAAAAAATAACAATAAATCTACCTACCTCAATAAGTAATTTGGTAGAAATTGAACACAGTAAACATCCTGTTTCAACTCAAAAAAAGAGATTCCAACCATAAACCAAGCAAAGTCAGGTTGCTGCAAAATTGAAAAAATAAAAGTAGAGGGATATTTATTCGGAAAAATGATTTTAGATCATAGAAGTTGTTTTTCCGTTTTGGCCAAATGCAATGAATTCTCAAAAAAGTTGTGTATCAACCATATCATTCTTACCTTCCCTTGCTTCTGTTAGCATTTTTTAACCCTAAAAAACGAGCAGTTCTTGTTTAGAGCATGTTTAAATTTAGTTCGCCTATTGAGGCTCATGAACCTTCGGTTTCTATCAACTAAAAACCAATACTTTACGAACCCCGTAGCAAGTACGGGACAGGCCTGACTTCGAAA
>CAYQRA010001102.1:0-1922 GCA_964419315.1 uncultured Saprospiraceae bacterium
ACAGGTATTCAAGTCAGTATACCTCGACCAAATGGGGTCGTATATACAGGGGGTAACGAGTGGACTGCTTCGCAAGGAAACTTTGATCCTATTGCAAGTAATGCATGGAATGTTGGCACTATTGCTCCCGGCAACTCTGCTACGATTACTCTAAACTATTTTTTATTGGCGGAGGAATCTCCTTTGGTCTATGGCCAGGTCACGGCTGCGAATGAATTGGATGGTGATTCCACACCAAATAATGGAACACCACCTACCGTAAATGAAGATGATGAATCTACCACCGGAGCAGGCGGGCCACCGAACCTTACCCAAGACATGACGATTACCGATTTAAACATCGCTTCGCCGACTATTTTGCCAGGCTTGGTACTCGACTATAATTTTGATTTGACCAATCTTGGGACCGGAGCAATTCCTGGGACCTTCTCCGTAAAGAGTTATATTTCTACCGATAATATTTTAAGTGTTGATGACATTCAAGATGGCGTGGTTCCAACGGGAAACTTCGGTCCTGGTTTGACGGTCAATGATATTTTAGGAGAGACGACTATTCCTGATGGTTTGGCAGGAGGTGATTATTTTTTGATTGTAAAAGTAGATGCGGATAATGAGGTAATGGAAAGTAATGAAAATAATAATATCGTTGTTCAAGCTTTTGTCGTAGATGGTGTGATCGCTAATTGTAATGGGGATATTGAACTAACGACACAGGCGGAAGTCGATGCCTTTGGTCCTTGTACGGCTTATCAGGGAAACATTACGCTTAGAGGAAATGACATTAATAATTTGAATGCTTTTGCTGGTTTAGAATTATTGGATGGAGACTTGGACATTCGCTTGGGAAATATACAGAACCTAGATGGACTGGAAAGTCTGCAAAGAATAGATGGGGCTTTAAATATTGAGAGTAATTCTTTGAGAGATATTTCGGCATTGTCCAGTCTGACGAATATTGAAGGGAGTTTTCAAATGGTCGATGCGAGGATGACTAGTCTGACTGGATTGGAGAATCTGACTTCTGTTGGCTTTTTGTTTTTTAGAGACCTTGATTTAATTACAGATTTGGATCCTCTGAGTAATTTGAATAATGTGGACAGAACGCTTTGGTTGGCTTTAAATGAAAACTTGGCCGATATAAGTGGGCTGTCTAACCTCATGCATGTAGAAGGTTTGGATTTGCGGGCGATGCCCAATATCACAGATTTGTCGCCTCTGAGTAATATCTCTGGACAATTGGATGAACGTCTACTAATCTCGGCCATGGGAGGCTTAACGGATCTGAATGGCTTGGAAAATATTACCGGGGTACTAGGACGAGTACAGGTAAGTAATAGTGATGCATTAGAAAATGTTGATGGTTTTCTGAGATTGGTTTCCGCAGGAGAATTTCTACTTACCGGCAATTCAAGTTTGGCCGATTGCTGTGGTGCTTTTCCTTTGTTAAATGGCAATGGTGTTTCAGGACTTATTTTGATTACTGATAATTTGGCGGGCTGTTCTTCAGCTCAAGATATCTTAGACAATTGTAGTGATCCGCTCCGCGGATGCGATGCGATTTCTATTGCTTCTGGCCCAGGTGAAATTACGGTCACTGGTTTATTATTAGAACCTCACGTACTCCTCAAAGTTTTTCGCCCCAACTGGACGGTCGCTTTTGAATGTCTAGATGGTGCTTGCTCTGATCCCCAGACTGTTAGTGGCCTTAGCAATGGAACTCATAATGTAGAAATAAAATTGTTTGATGAAGAATGGCAGGAAATCTGTACGATTTTGCAAAGTGTCAATGTAAGCGGAAGCGATCCTCAAAATCGAGGACAAAATGCCCTCGCAGCTCAAGGTTTAGCTATTGATAAAATATATCCCAATCCTTCGAGTTCCCGAGTCATCTTCGAAATCTATTCTCCAAAAGATCAGACGGC
>CAYQRA010001103.1:0-1921 GCA_964419315.1 uncultured Saprospiraceae bacterium
TATTGGGCCAAGCGGTAATCAATATTTCCGGTGCTTCTAGTGGATCGTTGGCGATCTCTGTCAATTGCTCTTGTATGGAAGAAGCATTGCATTTGGAGGCCGCCCAAATAATAAAACTAAAAAAGAAAACTAAAATAATCAAGACTTCCATCTTGGGAAGTATTCCGGAGGATTGCTTCTTTTTACTACTCATAGTGTGGTGATTGATTGGACTAAATAATGACTTACCAACCTGCCTTTGCTGAGAGAGCGCTAAGTCATCTGTTTATTTTTTCCTTTAGGTTTCCCTAAATAAAAATAGTTCATACCCTGTTGTAAACAGGAAAATGCCCTATTTTTACGACAATATAATTCATCCTGTACAAACACGCGGTTTTTGAGACCTTTAATTTTTTCGTTCTGCAATAAATTCAGAGCTTAGTTAAAAAGAAGAATAAGCGTTTTTTCTTCTTTTTGATCGACTCAAACTCTGCATTTTAGAGCAACAATTTTTATAAAGATTAAGGTTTCAATAAGTTTCTCAAATCTTATTTTATAACCGCGGAGCGTCTTTTAGAGCTTCCATTTCTATTATTTCTATGAATGATCTATTGTATCAGATCGCCATTACTAAGATCCCTTTGGTAGGGCCAGTTACCGCTAAAAATCTTATTGCTTATTGTGGTGGGGTAAAAGAAGTTTTTACGGCTTCACCCAAAGAATTAAAGTCCATACCTGGAATTGGCCCTAAATTAGCCAATAATATTCTTCGCCAAAAGGTTTTGGAAGCTGCTGCCGCAGAAATCGAATTTACCCAAAAAAACAAAATTCAACCACTCTTTTATCTCAATGATGATTATCCTCATCGACTCAAACACTACGTGGATTGTCCCGTAATGCTTTATTATTCTGGCGAAGCTAATCTGAATAAAAAACGGATCATCGGAATTGTTGGTACTCGTAGTCCCAATTCTTACGGGCAAAAGGCTTGCGAAGAAATCATCGCTGGTTTGAGAGAATATGATCCCTTAATTATTAGTGGTTTGGCTTACGGTATTGACATTATTGCACACAAGCGATGCTTGGAAGAAGGGATTCCAACGGTCGGTATCTTAGGGCATGGCTTAAATCGTATCTATCCTCACCGGCATGAGCAAGTGGCTCGAAAAATGATTCAAAAAGGAGGATTGCTCACCGAGTATACCAGCGATTTGGGCCCAGAGAGAGAGCATTTTCCTATGCGCAATCGGATTATTGCAGGTTTGTGCGATGCACTGATTGTGGTGCAAACTGCTAGGAAAGGAGGTTCTATGATTAGTGCGGAAATCGCCAATGGCTATCACAAAGAAGTTTTTGCTTTACCCGGCCGAGTGACGGATACCTATAGTCAAGGTTGCAATCATCTGATCAAAAGCCATAAAGCAACTTTGATTGAATCCGCAGCGGATGTGGCTTATTCTATGTGTTGGGATCGTATTTCTCCTTCAGAAAATCCTCGCAAGGTCTCCGCCCCACTCAGCGAATCCGAACAGTCGGTTTTTTCCATTCTAGAACAGCAAGAAAATGCTTCCATAGATGATCTGACTTTCCAATCTAAGATGACGAGCAATCAGATGGCGGCGATTTTATTAAGCTTGGAGTTTAAGGGGATGATCCAGACTTTACCGGGAAAAAGATATGCTTTGGCCTAAGAAGCTGTTTGAATTTGGCTTTTGAAATCAGCTATCTATGAAGTTGTTTAAAAAGTCGTGATGAACTTATTGATAAGTGCCTGCCTCTGCCGGCAGGCAGGCTTGGCAATCAAGACGAAGCTCCTTTTGGCCTCCCGTCCCTTTGGGGTCGCTAATTATCATTAGCTCATGTAGCCAAAGCTGCGGTGACCAAAAATAACTGAAATGACCGAATGATCCCGTAGGGTAATGCATGGCAATGCATTAAATGA
>CAYQRA010001104.1:0-1920 GCA_964419315.1 uncultured Saprospiraceae bacterium
TAAAAAAGCAGAGCCACGTGAGAACAGAGGTGGTGGTGGATACAACCGCGGTGGCGGTGGCGGCGGTTACAACCGTGGCGGTGGCGGAAACAGATACTAGTATTTGAAGAGAGTATTATTTATACTCTGATCCGTATAGAAACTTGAAGGAAGGAGCTCCGATTTATTTCGGGGCTCTTTCTGTTTTAGGGTATCCCCTAGTTTTAAGATGGGGACTAGAAAAGTCTCAGTTTAGTTTTTCCCAGAAAGTAAGTTTGATTCGATCATCTGCAAATTGCATTTTATAGCTATCTGGGACTTCATCATAGGAACTAAAATAAGTGACCAAACGGGTTCCAATTGCTTGAGCGTCTAATTGTTGTGCAACATAAGAGGAAAGGTCCTTATAAAAAGTCTTTTGTACTTCTATGGTTTCATCAATGCGTTCAAACTGCAAAATATTTTCATAAAAAGAATTGAAAAAATAAAAGCCTTGGTAGTCTTTGAAGTCGATTTGCTTAATATTAGCCTGTAAGAAATTAAGATTACTCAATTGATATTTTTCAAGCAGTTGTATTGCCAATAAATGCAAATGCTCTCTTTGTTCAACGCCCGTAAAGTGCCCAGAAGTACAAGCTGCTCCAACCATACAAAACTTACCGCCTCCAGAACCAATATCCAAAATCCGATCCCCCTCTTTTTGCACCAAAAACTGAGCAGCACTTTTTGCAATCTCGACGGGTGTAAAATGCGTCTCTGCTACTTTTCGGATAGATTCTGAATAAATCCGATCAAAATCCTTATCCTCAACTAGCCTACCTTTTTTCAAGAAATTAAAAATGTCCATCTCTAATATTATCAGTTATTCCACAAAGATAATTTAATAGTCTTCCCTATTCGAGTTTGGGTAGCAAATAAATTACTTGCATCCATTTTTTAAATTACCGAATTCTATAGATATTAGAGCCCATTAAGTAATTTGATTTCCTGAACCGATTATGTGTTCAAAATAAAAAAACTCTATGAAGAATAGTATTCCTTTATACCTAAGCATCATTTGCCTTTTTCTGATTTCTTCTTGCCAAACCAAATCTGATCAAGCTACAAATGCACCTAGTAAGCAGACGGCTGAAACGCCAACTCCCAAAAAAATAGTAGGACAAGATCCCAAGTCATCAAACTTCAATTTCGAAGCCGCCTTGGCGAATTATAATCAGGGACAGCATGGAGACTTGGTGGACTACCTCAATTCAGGAATCACCGAAGTCAACCGAGCCATTCCCAAGATAAAAGGAGCTGACCAAATGAGCGTCAAAAACTCATTAGATGCCTTAAAAATATTAGCCGTAAAAGTTCGAAGAACGGATTTTAAACATCCCCAAGTTTTAGAAAATGCAATTGCTCGGATGGAAATGAATCAGGCACACAATTTCCTTTTCATTAGCAAACATCAAGCAGCAGATCAAGTAGATCAGGCATTGATCAGTCTAAAAAAATCCATTACCAAAATGGAACACGCAACGGTAAGATTCAAAGGAAGTCTAAAAGAGGAAGCAGATCAATTGCTCAGAACCCATAAGGATATTTTAAGTCAAGGGGAAGAAAAAACGCCCGGTTGGGAAAAAGCCTTGGACCAGCAAATTAGCAAAATGGGAGAATGGCTAAAAACCAACAGCAAAGATTTAGGCATTGTTATCTAACTCCAAAAGTTGTTCAAACAGTAGTATAAGCCTTTATTAAAAAGGCTTGCTAAACCTGGTAGTTCTGCCCCTATTAATTCCAATGCCTTTGCCCAAAATAAAAAAGAAACATGAAAGTAAAAATCATTAGTGCGCCCGGAAAAATAACAACGATAGAAAGACCCGATCCTCAAGCGGGGCCAGACGAAATCGTGGTGCAATGGAAAGCCACTTCTTTAAATTTCCACGATTATCTAGTGGC
>CAYQRA010001105.1:0-1918 GCA_964419315.1 uncultured Saprospiraceae bacterium
CAATTGGATACAGAGCATGATTCGGCTACGATGAAGATGATTATTGTGGACTAATGTGGATTATTCCATGATCATAGATAAAGCGTGTTATTAAGAAAAGCCTTCTGTTGATTCAGAAGGCTTTTTTCTTTTGCTAATATGATTTATAAGTGTTTGACGGAGACAGCAAATTAAAATATTAAGAAAAATCTAGGAATAAAGATTCCTTTTTGTATTTTGGATAACTACACCAGTTCAATTCCTTATGAAAACGGTTTTATCTATATTATTCCTCCTTCTTTTTAGCCCTTTCCTTTTTGCTCAATCCGTCAAATTTGATAGTTTAAAACAACTTTCAGAAGTACATACCGAATTGGATTCCCAGCGGATAGATATTTTATATGGGATGGGGAGAGAATTGTTATTTAAGGATCCACAGCAAGCAAAGGGGTATTTGGAAGAAGCCCAAATAATTTGTAATACGATAGAATATAAGATAGCAGAAGCTTTGATTTATAATTCAATAGGAGTTGTCCATTGTATTCAAGCAAACTATAAAGAGGGTTTGACCAATTATTTTAAATCCATAGAAATATTTAAAGGAGAAGGAGAAAAGAAAAAAATTGGAGCGGGATATACGAATATTGCAGGAGTCTATATTTTTATTGAAGAACACAGCACTGCCATTGAATATATAGAAAAAGCACTGGTGATTCACAAGGAATTAAAGGATAGTAGTGCGATTGCAGATAATTATCAGGGATTGGCCATTAGTTTTCAAAAACTATTCAACAAAAATACTGAGGAGGGGGAAGCGGTGAGTAACGAAAAAGCAATTTTGTCAAAAGAAAATTACCAGAAGGCTTTAGCAATTTATAAGACCATTAATGATGAGAAAGGATTGGCCATCAGCTTTACAAATCTTGGCATGCTTCATTCTGATTTAGGAGAACTAGATCAAGCTATCGAATATGAATTGAAAGCGTTGAAACTAAAAGACAAGCTGAAAATGCAATCCAAAGCTATTTCCCATGAGGTTTTAGGAAAGAGTTATAGGATGAAAAAGAAATTTGATTTGGCAGCGTTCAATTTATTGAAAGCTTATGATTTTGCAAAGGAAGCCAAAGATGATATTGACTTGAAAGCAATTACGAAAGAGCTCTATTTGCTATATGCAGAAACCAATAATTTTAATCGGTTTTTGGAATATCAAAAAGAGAATGAAGGCTTGCAAAAAAAGTTTTTAAAGGAGGAACAGAATAAACAAGTGCTGGAGTTAAAAGAAAAATATGAAACAGAACAAAAGGAAAAAGAAAACCTGATTTTACAAAAGGAAAGCGCTTTAGTTCGATCTCGATCCAACCTATTTGGATTGATTGGTTTGTTGCTTTTCTTTGGTTTATTGGCGGGTGTTTACTTTTATCAACGGTTGAGAAAAAACAATGAAAAGTTAGAGACCATCAATGCTTCTAAAAATCAACTCTTCGGAATTTTAGCGCATGACCTAAAAGGACCCGCAGCATCTTTCCGAAATCTAAGTGGTAAAATCAGCTACCTCTTGCGCCAAAATGATCAAGAGCGACTCTTGGATTTTGCCGATCATTTTGAAACAGCGGGTAATCGAATCAACTATGTTTTAAATAATCTCCTCGATTGGGCCATCTCCCAAAAAGATGAATTTTTACACGACCCCCAAACCATCAATGTCAAAGAATACCTCAATATGGTAACGAAGGATTTGGATTATGCCCTCAACGAAAAAGGACTTTTGGTACAAAATAATTTAGAAGCAGATCTCAAATGCTTCTTTGATAAAAATGCCATGACCATCGTGTCCCGAAATTTGCTCCACAATGCCATCAAATATTCTCATCCCAACTCCGTCATTGAAATTCGATCTGAAGATTGGCAAGGTGGAAAAAGGATGTTGATCATCGAT
>CAYQRA010001106.1:0-1915 GCA_964419315.1 uncultured Saprospiraceae bacterium
CAGCCCTATTTGTATTATCGCAAAGGGTCAGTGGTGATGTATGCTTTGGCAGCAATGATTGGGGAAGAAAAAGTCAATCGTTCCTTGAGAAATTTTCTCGAGGAATACCGTTATCAGGATGCTCCTTTCCCGCGCTCCGTTGATTACCTCAGACATTTGGAAAAAGAAATTCCGGATAGTTTGCAATACCTTATCCAGGATTTATTCTATGACATTACTTTTTTTGACAATCAACTTTTATCTGCCAAAGGAAAAGTCCTAAGCAATGGCCAATACCAAATTGACTTGAACATTAAAAGCCGCAAAGTAAAATTAGCAGCCGATCAAGTAGAAAAAGAAGTCAACTTAAAAGATTGGTTTGAAATCGGTATTTACACCAAAGACCAGCCTGCTTTGCCTTTTGCTATTGAACGTGTAAAGTTGGAGAATTCGGAAATGCAATTTCAATTGATCGTCGATCAAAAACCGCATCGAGTGGAAATAGATCCGAAGTATTTATTTTTTGACCGGGATCGGAGAGATAATAATCAGAAAATCATTTTAGACCAATAAGAAATAGGTGATCGCAAAACACGACCACCTATCCTTTTTGAGACCAAATTTTCTTTTATTAGAAATTCACTAAAACTCGAGGCGTTCTTGGTGACCAAACATCTCTTCTAAAATTACATCCTCGAAGGGCAAAAAGATAAGTCCCTTTCCAACCGTAAAGAATAAAATTATGCGAATTATTGGAGCCACTAACGGTAGATCGACGATACTGAACACTTATAATATTTCCGTTGGTATTGTATACCGCTAATCGAATCCAATAATAAGGACGGGTCAAATTAGCAGGGTTTCGATAGGAAATACCCAATTCTCCACCGCCTAGATTTTGAGCGTTAAAATTGGTCGGCATATTATAAGTATCAGGATAAAACATTCGAGCCATGCGGATATCTCCAGGTTTAAAATTAGAACCGCCATTCCATTGCGATAGATTCATTACCGAACCCGATTCATTGGCTGGCGTACCATGAACTCGTTGGGCTTCATTCGTACCTGTATGCCAAAAGCCAAGGGTATGTCCCATTTCATGAATGATCGTTGATCTTTTTTTGGGCATCCAATCCAAAGAAGCATTGATTGAAATAAATCTCCCAGGAACGCCATCCATAGGAAAAGCAGCGATCGCAGTTACCCCAAAAGGCAAATTCTGAGCCTGCAAAGGCATCCCTGTATCTATATCTGAACCAATGATGATGTCCGCTGAACTCTCCACAAATGTACGTCCTATGTTCACTCGACAGTTACTGAGTCCCGTCCAATCTGCTGCGGCAACAGCAATTACATTAAACCAGTTGACGCCACAATCGGCCAATACACTTGGTCGAATAAAGTAAGTAATATTCTTTACGTTGCTACTCGTAATCGCATTCACCATCTCATTGTCCGCAAGTGCTTGTTGGCGATCTTTTGCAAAGACCATGTCTTCCAAGTCTGGATCATTATCATTTTCCAGAATAAATTCTCCACGAATGGTTTTCATTAAATCAGAGCGATACCAAGCTATATCAGATTCATAGAAGACCATATCCCCTCTAAATTGTACAGAATCGAGATTATAATTTTTGGAATCGAAATAATCTAAAATTTCTCTTTGTTCTGCTGCAAAGGAATCGTTTATATCGGTAGCGACAATATTTTTTTCTTTTTCACAAGAAGTAAAAACGAATAGACAAAGGCTTAATAGAAAGATTGTTTTAAAAAAATTCATGTTGATTTTTTAAGTTATTGATAGATAGTAAAGCATAGAAATCCAAATACTTTTTAAGGGATAGAAAACAGGAAAAATTTTCTTAGAAATTCACTAAAACCTGAGGCGTTCTTGGCGACCAAACATCTCTTCTAAAATTACATCCTCGAAGGGCAA
>CAYQRA010001107.1:0-1913 GCA_964419315.1 uncultured Saprospiraceae bacterium
TTGGTATAAAACACTAGCTGGTAGGAGAGCGGCTCTCAAGATAATTCCGACCCTGTGTTCACTTCATTTATCCTATTAAATCCTTTTATCTAAAATTATCGACCTGCTCTAGCAACCAAGACTTTTCCGAAACCTCTTTGGTATTATTGATGTCCTCTCGAAGTTTGTTGATGGCGGCGCGTTCTGATTTTAATTGTAAAAGTTTACGAGTAAAACGAATGAGATTGAGATTATGATTGCGGTGATAACCCAATTCTTTGTGTCGGTAAATGTAATTTTTAAAACTATCGAGATGCGACTGTAAAGCATCAAATTCTTTTTCTGAATAATAAATAGTTAAGAGCATCCGACGAGCATTGAGGTTGAGTAGTGGATCGTGGAACTCTGCTTGTTGTAGCAGTTGCATGGCTTTTTCAAAATCCGGTTTGCGGTAGTAAAGGATCGCGAGGTTATAATTGAAAGTATTTTCTCGGTACTTAGCTTCGATGGTATCTTTGTATTCGAATAGAAAATTTTCTACCCAATTGAATTCTTTTACACGAAGCCCAGTCGTCACAATATTTTTATAGGTAAAACGAGACATCTCCCCATAGATCAGAAAAACATCATTCCTAAGTCCATCTTTATAGATGTCAAACAAGATTTCCAAAAATTCATTTTGCCCATTATTGGTTTGCTTGATACAGTAATTGATCGTAAAAACATAAATGTCTCTGATCTCTTGATTGGAAAAGCAATCAAAGTGTATTTTGATCAGTTCTCGGAGTTTGTAAAAATAGGGAGCGGAATCTTTTTCTTTGATGGTTTTAAAAGTATAATAATAAATAGAAATCGCTGGAACATGGCTATAGTCATTTTCTTCGACATGTTTGACGATGTCTTCCAAAAGTAAGGTTTGCGTACCGGACATTTGGATGTCTTTATAAGTCAATACCGCACTGCTGATCCGCAAATGGTTGGAAATAAAAAAATGAGCAAAACCTTCTGATATTTGCTGCAAACTTCCTTCGATATCTCTGGTATTACCCATGTGGATATTATAGCGCTCCTGAGCAATCAGATATTGGTAATAGTAAAATTCAGGATTCCGCAATTGCCTTTGTTCCAGTAGCTTTTCAGCGATGTTTAATTCACTTTCAAAAATCCTTTTGACCCCTCTTTTTCTCAAGGCAATAGACAATTGGATTTGTTCATTGACCGGATTACCGTTCATCTCTTGATAGGCAAAATAGCCTTTGATATTTTTAAATAAAAAAGAAAAAGCATAGCCCAACAGTTTCTCATCATAGGTCGTACCAGGGAATAAGGCCTGATAAATTTCCTCTCGGTGCAATCCCTTGTTTTTCTTAAATGGATGAAGCTTACGGAGGTAGGAAAATAGGTCAATGACATCCTTTCTGGTATTGAAAAAGGGAGACTTGACATACTTTTCAAGATTTCTTAGATCTTTTTTGTCCAATATTCTAAATACTTCAACTAATCTACTCTGATGCATGCTTCTATTTTGATTGGAAATATTTTTGGAAAAGTAACCATTTTTAAAGGGTTTTTGCAGTTTTTTTGCTAAAAAATCATTGGAAAACTTTCTATTTTGTTCTTGTTAGCGACATAATTAGGGACGATATTTGGATTATCAATTAGGAACTAAATAAAAATGAGCTTTAAAAACACCCAAACTTCTTCGAGAAACTACCTGCTGCCTACTATTTGTAGGCTGGGGAATGAGGTGTTAATACTCTTTTTCTTTTGCCTTTTCTTTTCCTTTCCATCCTTTGCGCAGAAGCAAATGCTCCTTTTTCCTGAATTTACCGAAACCCGCGCCGTACTTGGTACGCCAGATGGCGGAATGGTCATTGGCGGACGAACGGGTACTCCTGCCAATAGTATGGTCGATGATGCTACTATTGCCAAAA
>CAYQRA010001108.1:0-1905 GCA_964419315.1 uncultured Saprospiraceae bacterium
GCGCATGCAAAATCATAGAGCCAGTGGCTCTATGGCGGAGAGAACCCGAAGGGATGGGAGGGAAAAAACACGATTCAAAAAAAAATATAACAGGCTGTAATTCAACGAATTAGATTTACTAAATTTTAAAAATTTAGCAAATCTTTTCTTTTCACTTTCATGAAATTATGCTACACGTACTCACCCACCCATAATAGAACCGGTGGTCCCTTGAGGCAGATCGGTTGCGACTAAAAATGAACCCGTACCCCACCAAACAAAAACAAATCAGGAGCGGCCTCATAATAGCGCCTACCAAAAGCATTGATCCGAATATTATCCGCGTACTTGGTTTGGAAAATATTATTCACGCCAAGGTATGGATACAAAGCAAACTTCTCTTGCTCCAAATTATACTTCACAGAAATATTAGAAATAATTTTCGGGTCTTGAAATTCATCATTGGAATCATTGGTAAATATTTTTCCAAGGAATTGGTTTTGAAAAACAAATTGCAAGTTTTTTAACAGCTTAAAATCAAACTGAATATTCCCTTGAAAATTGGGGAGGCCCGGCAAAACATTTCCATCCAAATTCTCTCCATCCAATTGATAATCAGAAAAGCTAAACTGATGTATCGCCCAATTGGTAGAAGCTGTAAAAAAGGAATTGAAAGGATATTTTACAAACAGTTCCAAACCTAATCGTTCGGTATTCCCAACATTCCTAAAAAAGGTTTGACCCGGATTACTTTCCAATTCAAAGGGCAACAATTCATCTTTTGAATCCACATAAAAAGCAGACACTTGAAACGTCCCTTTTTGTTGAATAAATCCTTTCAACCCCAACTCCACATGATTGGCAAACTGTGCTTTCAAATCAGCATTAAATCCACTGCCATCGGGGTTGTTGGACAACTCATTTAAAGTAGGTGTTTCAAAACTTGTGGAGTAGTTGGCAAATAAACTTTTGGATTCCGAAAGCTGGTAAGCCACTCCTAACGAGTAATTAAAATCATTGAGATTGATCTCTCCTGAATCATCGCCATTGCTCAAAAATTTATCCTTTGCTTCAATGTGATTAAAATCATAGCGCAAAGCCACATTTAGTATCCAATTATTTATCGAAAGATCATTCACCCAATACAATCCCGTATTTGAAAAAAGCTCGTCTTGGTGTAAAGTGGTTTCGCCTTGCTCGCCATCATTATTTCTAAATCGTTCTCGATCATCTTGTTGGGAAGAAAGTTCATAACCCAACTGCCAGTTCCATGTAAGATTATTGTTTTTTTGTTTGCCTGACAAGGCGCTTCCATGTCCAAAAAAGTCTCTTTTTAAATCAATCATTCCACCAAACCCAAAAGGCAATAAGCCTGAGAAATTTCGATTGGAATAAAAGGCGTACGTATTGAGTTTTAGATTTTCATTTAAATTACCTTCATATCTTAAAGAGGCTTTCAGTTGATTGATGGCTTCACCTGTTTTGAATTGTACATTTCTATCTCTAGCAGCTGTGGGATTGGTGTCATAGGTCTCGAAATTCACACCACCGGGATCATCACCCGTTGGGCTATTCATGTAATTTAGAATGGCTTCTATTTTTCCATTTTTTTCTAATTCCTGAACTAGCCGAAAATTAAAATTGGTCGATTGAAAACCTGATTGTTCCCGATAGCCATTTCCTTGATGATGATTGCCATGAAGGATTAGACTTGTTTTATTTATTTTTTTTCCAACTGTTAGTTGATACTGTTGGCCGCCAAAAGAATGAAGCCCAACTCCAATATTGGCAAATTGATTTTTTTGAGCAAATGCATTTTCATCAGTCGTCAAAATATTGATGACACCACCTGAGGCATTTCCATAAAGGGCAGCTGAACCATTATTGAGTACTTCAATTTTTTCAATGATCCCGAGATTCAAATTA
>CAYQRA010001109.1:0-1902 GCA_964419315.1 uncultured Saprospiraceae bacterium
AGATTGTAATTCTGGTGGTGCGCCCTTTGACGAGCCAGCCAAAGTAACTGTTTATAGAGAATCCAACGGTGGATTTCAGGAACTTAGAACCATAGATGCTCCTCTTGGAACGGTAGAAGTCGTCCCCTTACCAGATGATCCCTGTACCAATGTCCCAAACGTTTGTGTGGAAAAAGCCATCTACACTTTCTCCACTAACTTGCCTGCCTTAAGCAATAGTGATCAGTACCACATTCTCTACCAAAGATGTTGCCGAAATAATACCATCGCTAATCTAAATGATCCTGGATCGCAGGGAGCAACTTATATTGTTTCTATTCCTGCCCCAGTTACGGTGATGAATGCTGCGATTGGTTGTGTTGATGGTAATTCCAGCCCAGAATTTGATAATTTTCCGCCTGTGGTTATTTGTGCAGGGGTACCAATTGATTTTGATCATGGTGCCACAGACCCTAATGGAGATCAATTAGTATATAGATTTTGTAGTCCACTTCAAGGTGGTGGGCTGATTGGCTCTCCAGGTTTTGTGGGAAATCCAGAGAGTTGTGAAGGGGTTCAACCTAATCCGGCATGTCCGCCTCCGCATAATGAGGTGAATTTTGCTTTCCCCACCTATTCTCCTACCGATCCAATGGGAGGCGATCCCCTTATCGAGATTAATCCTACTACTGGGTTTATTTCAGGAATTCCTAACATTCTTGGACAGTACGTGGTAGGAGTTTGTGTAGAAGAATATCGGAATGGTGAATTACTGAGCTTGGTTCGACGAGATTTTCAATTTAATGTAACTACTTGTCAACCGTTAGTGGCCGCTTCGATTGAAAGTGATGAGATCATCAATGGCAATCAATTTCTTGTTACATCCTGTGGCCAAAATGAAGTAGAATTTATCAATACAAGCGAACAAAGATCTAACATTGAGGAGTTTTTCTGGTCTTTCGATACAGACGGCGATGGAGTAGAGGAGATTTTTAATGATTGGAGTCCTACTATTGCTTTTCCTGATACAGGCTTTTATGAAGGATTATTGGTATTGAATCCAGGGCTGATTTGTGCAGATTCAGCGATCATAGCACTCAATATTTTTCCAGGAATTACTGCCGATTACTTTTTTGATTATGATATTTGTGTCTCTGGACCAGTAACCTTTACAGATGCTTCCGTTTCTGAGGCAGGGCCCAATACGATTATAGACTGGTTTTGGGATTTTGGAGATGGCAATACTTCTAGCCTTCAAAATCCTATCCACCCCTATGTTATTCCTGGGGATTTTCCAGTTTCACTCTCTGTCACGGATATCAACGGTTGTCAGACTACCGAAACGATCCCTTTGCCCTACTTCCCTGCACCTGCTATATTGATTGTAGAACCGAGTACTTTCTTGGGATGTGAACCTGCGGATATATTTTTCAATAACCTTTCTACACCAATTGATTCTACCTATAATATTTTGTGGGATTTTGGGGATGGAAATACCAGTAGCGAAATTAGTCCCACGCATAGGTATGAAGAAGAAGGTGTTTATTCTATCTCTTTAGAAGTAACTTCTCCTATTGGCTGTTTTGCTGAGGATAGCTTTAACAATTATATTACGATTTTACCATCGCCTATCGCCGATTTTAGTTATTTGCCAAGAGAATTGACTTCGTTTGCTTCTACCGCAACCTTTACGGATGAATCCTTTGAAGCTGCTAGATGGTTTTGGCAGTTTGACGAAAGTGGGACTTCTTTTTTAGAAAATCCAATTTATGAATTTCCGGATACGGGTCAACAGATTGTAACATTGATTGTTACCCATGAAAGTGGCTGTACCGATACTACCCAGCAAATACTGGATGTAATCCCTAAGGTTACTTATTTTTTACCCAATGCTTTTACGCCTAATTTCGATGATCTGAATGA
>CAYQRA010001110.1:0-1901 GCA_964419315.1 uncultured Saprospiraceae bacterium
AATCGATGGCCAATATTGAGTCTACAACGATCCAAAAGAAATTTTTGGAGATTGCTCGATTTTTGGAGGACATCAGTGGAAAGAATCGCAGTGTTGCAAAAGGGATTAGGGGAGAGGATCTCAATGAAAGCTATCAAAAGGAGAAAAAAGAAAGTGCTACTGCTCCGCGGAAATTTCAAGGCTCCGGCGAGAATATCGTAGGGGATAAACTTATCCTCCATACCGCCAAAAGTATGCCGCGTGATTTAAGTCTTTTTCCTGCTAGCCAATTTTTTGTCGGAAGAGAAAAAGAATTGGAACAAATCCATGTACTCTTAAAGCAAGAAAATAAATTGCTAAGTGTCACAGGTATGGCCGGGATTGGAAAAACTTCTTTGGCCCAAAAATATTTAGAACGACATCGAAAGGATTATAACTTCCGACTCTGGTTGTCTATAAAGACGGATTTGAAAAGTGCTCTAGTCTATAATACGCCACTGATTGATAGTTTGGAACTCAAGGAAGAATTGAATTCCTCCCATTTAGAACAGGCGGACAAATACGAGATCATTCTAAATAAATTGAGAAGATTAGAAGGAAAAAATCTCTTAATCATTGACAACCTAGAAGACTTAGAGTCGATCAATTTTGGCGAAAATTGGTCGGTGATCATCACCTCTAGATTCGCTGGTGCAAATCTGAAAAGCTTAGGTCATCATTTGGTGTTGGGGCATATTACGGAGGAAGAAGGAGTGGATTTATTTTACGAATATTATTCAAAAGATAGAAACGATGAACTGGTAAAAGAAATGCTCCAACTCATCGATTATCATACCCTTGGGATCGAAATACTCGCGAAGACTGCTGAACGAGGAAGAATAAAATTGCCCAAGTTATTGAATACTGTGAAATTTGGTTTGTTGAAATCAGATATTTCTACCAGCATCAGTGTTAGTTCTCAAAATCAAAACCTATCGATCTCTAGTTTCTTAAACGAAATCATAGATGCCGCGACACTCAATGATTTTGAAATGAAAATTCTCAAAGGCTTTTCTTTTCTAGAACCTGATTTATATCCCTACACCATTTTATTAGAGATTTTTAGAATCACGGAAGAGGAGGAGTTTAAGTTTTCTGAAACCCTAAATCTGCTGACCGAAAAAGGATTGCTTTTAGAAATAAACGAGGCCTTTAAATGCCATCGGATCGTTCGGGAAATTATCAAAAATAAATTCACTGGAACTTTTGAAGACCTTGCACCCATCATTGATTATATCCACAGTGAAAAATTTGGGAAAGAACCTTCTTTTGAAAGCTATTCAGACTTGGGTTCCGTACTCGATGATTTAGAGGATTATCGCGAAGCAAAAAGGCTTTTGGAAAAAGCGATGCTGGCTGCGGAGAAAAATTTTGGAGAAAACCATCCAACCACTGCTGTAAGTTATTCCAATTTAGCTATTGTCCTACAAAATCTTGGGGACTATCAAGGTGCTAAAGTATTATTGGAAAAAGCCAAAACGGCTTGCGAACAAAACTTTGGAGAAGACGATCCAATGACCATCGATGTCTATACCAATTTGGCGATGGTTTTACAAGACCTCGATGATTATCAAGGTGCGAGAGATTTGTTGGAGCAAGTGATGATTTCTACAGAAAAAAGCCTTGGGGTCAAGCATCCAACTATCGCGATTCGCTATTCGAATTTGGCGCTGGTACTTCAAGATTTAGGAGAATATCAAGAAGCCAAAAATTTACTGGAAAGAGCATTGGTTTTGGATAAGCAACATTTCGGAGCGGATCATCCTACGACCTCTTTGACTTATTCTAATTTGGCTTTAGTCCTCCAAGATTTGGGGGATTATGAAGGCGCTAAAGGTTTACTAGAAAAAGCCTTAACCGCCACCGAAAAGAATTTAGGAGAA
>CAYQRA010001111.1:0-1901 GCA_964419315.1 uncultured Saprospiraceae bacterium
GACGACAATCCCACAGTCGATGGCACAAGTAATTTTTTTAACCCGTGGCACGCCATCTTCCACCAACACATCCGCAATCTCTGCCACATAAGTATTGTGGGAATAATACGCACTAAAGCCTTGATAGACCTCTTTTCCTTGTTTGCCCCAGCCTGCTTTATCTCTCGCCAATTTCATTACGCCTCCCAATTTATCAAAATCATATTCTTGCTCTCCTACTGGATTGGCTTTTCCCTGCGCCAGCATATCGAGTCTCAATTGAATCGGATCTATTCCAATATCCTGAGCGACTTCATCGAAGAAAGCTTGTTCTGCGAAAGCCAAAAAATTGGTGATTGGTGCGCGCCAGGCTCCGGTAGTAATATTGCTATCTAATCTATGCGACTCCACCAAATAATTGTCGAGGGTTCCGGCCGGAAAGAAATCTGGCATGGTTGCATTATCCATATTCACTCCTACCGCTACTAGATGGTATCCTGTGATCTTACCTTCTTTGATCGCTGCTCGGAATTTGTATTTGGACGCTGGGCGGTAGGTGCCTGCCGACATATCATCTTCTCGGGTAAAAGTCAATTTTACAGGTACTTTGGCCAGGCTAGAAATTTCTGCCGCTTCATCGGAAAAATCGCCATAGAGGCGGCGACCAAAACCACCTCCCATTCGGGTGAGGGCTACCGTTATCTGATCTGCCTCGCGACCAAGAATCTTTGCGACCCTGGACTGCGCCCACTTAGGCGTTTGAATCGGGCCGATCAATTCTGCTTTGGTGTCGGTCACATCTGCGAAAAAATTCATCGGTTCCAAACAGTTGTGTGGTAAAAAGGGCGCTTCATAAATCTTTTCAATGACTTTATCTGCTTTTGCAAAAGCGGCTTTTACATTGCCATCTTTTCGCTTGGGTTCTTTGGTCGGTTTATCGAGCAAGGCCAACATTTTGGTATCATGGTCTGAGCTGTTTTCCAAATCGCCATCTTTCCATTTTGCTTGTAAAGCTTTCTGACCTTTAATGGCGGCCCAGGTAGAATTGGCCAATACAGCAATCTTATCACCAAACTGGATGACGTTTTTCACACCATTTACTTTTCGAGTTTCCGTGTCATCAAAGGACGCTAATTTTTTGCCAAAGGCCGGAGGTCGCAGAACCACCGCATACTGCATTCCTTCTCTTTTAAAATCTAATCCGAATAGGGGTTTTCCAGTCACCAATTTATCTATATCCACATTGCGAATATCGGTACCGATGATTTTAAATTCAGAGGGTTCTTTGAGTTTGACTTCGGCGGGGACTTCCATTTTTCCAGCGGAGGTAGCTAGCGCTCCATAGGTCATCGTTTCTCCTTTCGCATTGGTGATGATTCCATCTGCAGCGCTGCATTCTTTGGGATCGATTTCCCATTTTTGAGCAGCTGCATTGATGAGCATTTGCTTCGCGGTCGCTCCAGCCATACGCAAACTTTCCCAACCCTTTCTGATCGACTGGCTACCTCCGGCAACTTGTCGATCAAAATCATTGCTGAGTGCCGCCTGTTCTACGATGACATCTTTCCAGGGCACTTCCAATTCCTCTGCAATGATCATCGGCATAGAGGTTTTTACATTTTGCCCGATTTCTGGATTGGGCGACATAATGGTAACCATTCCATTTTCTGCAATTTTTAGAAAAGCATTGATGTCAAACCATTCTGAGGGAATTTCCCGAACAGCTTCTACTACTTTGTCTGGCTTACAGGAAGCAAACCAACTAAAGCCTAAAAGCATTCCGCCCCCGGTGAGGGTCGACGCTTTTAAAAAAGATCTACGATTATATTGAGTTTTTATTAAAGACATGGTGTTGTTTTTTGACCAATAAATGGGTGAGGGACAAATTTATTTCGCAGCTGTTTTGATGGCTGCTTTGATTC
>CAYQRA010001112.1:0-1894 GCA_964419315.1 uncultured Saprospiraceae bacterium
TCAGCCATGTCTCCTTGTTCTGCATTGGGGATTCTGGCTTCATAATCGCCTTCCTTAAAACGGCGCACCGTGTCGATCAATTGTCGTAGATTTCTAGTAAGTAGCCAAATGGCCAAGAGGCCAATGATCAGAGAACCAATCAAAGTCAATAGGAAAAGATTGGTACCCAGTTTTAGGATATAACTTCCAGCCAATGTTGAGACCACCGCACCTTGCTTGTCACTCGCGAGGATGATGTACAAATAACCAGTGAGTTCCTCCTCTTCAATAATCGGAGCGGCAGAAAAAACTTGTTCTTCATTGGGATGTCTAGGATCATCCCCTAGGATAAAAGGTTTTTCTTTGGCAGCAATAAAAGTCTTGATGGGAGTTAGGCTAACGGATTTTAGTTTGACTCGTTTATAAGGAGCTACATAGGTAATGATGTTTCCTTTGGTGTCCAATAGGTAAACTTCAATGCTAGGGTTGACGACCATCATTGAATGCATGATGTCTTGCATCGCGAGGGTATCTACTTCTCCATTGACCCAAGGTTTTACTTTTACTTCTTTGAGCGCACCTTCCGCAATTCCACCATAGAGTCTTTGATTGACTTCCTGATAATATTGTTGACCAACAAAACTACTAATGAGAATATAGACGACTCCGAGGATCGCCAAGATCGCTAATAAGGTGGCGGATATTTTGAGGTATAGTTTATTCTTTTGCATATTTTAGGACTGTTTAGAAAACAAAGTTATCTCCTAAGTCTGCCTTTGCTGGCAGGCAGGTTTTTCATTCTTGCTTATACCGTTTCAAGGTCTTCATTGAAACGATAGCCAACGCCCCAAGTCGTGAGGATATATTGAGGATGCTGGATGTCGGGTTCTATTTTGCTGCGCAAACGATTGATGTGAGAATTGACGGTGTGTTCATAGCCATCGAAATCATAACCCCAGACGAGATTTAGTATTCGGGTTCGATCATAACTTTTTCCGGGATGCGAAGCGAGTAAACTCAGCAGTTCAAATTCTTTTGGGGAAAGATCAATGCGAAGACTTTTGATACTTACTTTTCTTTTTTCGAGATCAATGTGCAAATCACCGAATTGCATTAGGCTGGGAGTACTTACTTCTTGCTTGCTGGCCATCATATCCATTCTTCTAAAAATGGCCTTTACCCTTGCGATAAATTCGCGGATGCTAAATGGTTTGGTCAGATAATCGTCGGCTCCCATTTCCAAACCGAGTACTTTGTCAATTTCTTCTGACTTGGCAGTGAGCATCAAGATTGGCATAGACTTACCTTTGGCTCTGATCTGTCGACAGATTTCCATTCCATCTTTTCCGGGGAGCATGATGTCAAGGATAACTAGGTCGTGGTCCGCTTGCAATGCTTTATTCAATCCTGTATCACCATCATAAGCCCAGTCGATTTCACAATTTAAATCGGTCAAGTGAATTTTTAATAATTCGACGATGTCTTTGTCGTCTTCTACAATAAGTACCTTTTTCATTGGTTTGGAGTAAGGTTTAGGAAAAAGAACAGTTGGAATGCTTGCGGAGCAGCAAATATCATAACTCCTGCAAAGATAGTCTTCAACTATCACAAAAGTATCACATAAAAGTACTGCTTATTTCACAGAGGAGTAGGAGAGTAGGTAACTTTATAGAGTCCAGTGGCTAATCTATTGATACCCCACCTCTTTTTTCTCTTAGAAAATACAGTGCCCTTAAAATATAAAAATCCGATTGTTCGCTATTACCTGCCGGTAATACGCGGACTTAAGTGTAGGTCTCCTGACTGACACCACTCCTTGTTTAGTAGAATTTATAGAATACTTAGGATTCGAGGTCGGAGACCTCAACGTTGATCCGTCTACGACTTGTAAGTCGTAACGAACAGCTTGTTTTTT
>CAYQRA010001113.1:0-1890 GCA_964419315.1 uncultured Saprospiraceae bacterium
CAGATTTTGCTTTTTTGGGACGCAGCTTTATGTATGGTGTGGCAGCCCTAGGAAAAGAAGGCGGCAATCATACGATTTCTATTTTAAAAAAACAGTTTCAACAGGTCATGGAACAGATTTGCTGTGAACGAGTAGCAGATCTTCCAAAGCATTTGATTGTTTAAACTTTTGGACAAAAACAAAACCAAATTATGTCAACCGAAAATACCAATACCACCAATGAATTTGAACGACAAGCTGTTCCAAAGTCTCATTTAAAAAACTGGAAAAGTTTCCTCGGAATGTATGCTGGCGAACATGCCGCAGGAACGGAATTTATGATTGGTCCACTTTTTTTGACGGCAGGAGTCAGTGCTTTTGATTTGATCATCGGCTTGTTTGTCGGTAACTTATTAGCGGTTTTATCCTGGCGATTTTTGACGGCAGAAATTGCAGTAAAACATAGATTGACTTTGTATTATCAATTGGAAAAAATATGCGGTAAAAACTTAGTTGTTTTTTACAATTTAGCAAACGGTATTCTCTTTTGCTTTTTGGCCGGAGCGATGATAACCGTTTCTGCTACTGCCGTCGGTGTTCCCTTTGATATGGAAATGCCAAAATTGTCGGACCGAATGCCGAATAGCTCCATGTTTGTGATGATCGTTTTGGCGGTGGGAGCAGTCATTTCACTCATCGCAGCAAGAGGTTATGATTCCGTTTCCAAAGCGGCCAATTGGATGTCGCCCTTTATTGTATTGGCATTCTTAGCCGCAGGATTTGTAGCCTTAGGACAGTTGGGTGTGGCCAGTTTCGGAGACTTTTGGGATTTATGGGGCGAAGGAGGCGAACCCTTTCCCGGACAAATCAGATATACCTTTTGGCATGTCGTAATTTGGTCGTGGTTTTGCAATGCTGCCATGCATATCGGCATGTCCGATTTGAGTGTATTGCGCTATGCGGATAAGCCCTCCGTTGGTTGGACGACGGCAGCCGGAATGTATGTTGGCCATTACATGGCTTGGATTGCAGCGGCTTTATTGTATGCTGTTTATTTGAAAACACCAGAAGCGCAAGGATTTTTGAATGACGGAATAGCACCACCTGTTGCACCCGGTCCCTTGGCCTATAATGCGATTGGTGTTTTTGGAATTATTGCAGTGGTGATTGCAGGTTGGACAACCGCCAACCCTACCATTTACCGAGCAGGTTTAGCCTTTCAAGCGATCATTCCAAAAGCCTCTACTTTTTGGACGACCATATTGGCCGGAAGCATTGCGACCATTGCCGGTATCTTTCCGGGTTTTGCCATGCAACTATTAGATTTCGTTGCGGTCTATGGATTTATTCTTGCCCCCGTTGGAGCCATCATTGTATTTCAACATTTCTTTGGAGATACGTTTGGGGTCATTAAAAATTATGCCGCTCAAAAAGGCGTATCCTTTAATTGGACGGTACTCATTTCTTGGTTATTGAGCGTAGGATTTTTTTACGGTTTGTCCCTTAGTCAAGGAATATTTTTGTCCTTTCTGACCTTACCCGCTTGGCTATGTTGTGGCATCTTGTTTTTAACCCTTTCAAAAAAAAATTAGATAAATGAAAAATTTACTCTTAGTCCTTTTTGCGATCACCTTCTTATGGAGTTGTCAAGCCTCTAAAACCGAGCAGACAACATATCGAGACCTCAATAAAAATGGTCAAAAAGATATTTACGAAGATCCTTCGCAAGCAATAGATAAACGTGTAGAGGATTTACTTTCGCAAATGAATGTGCAAGAAAAAGCAGGATTATTATTTAATTCTGACATTGGATTGCTTGGAGAACCCCCGCTCGAGGCTTATAAAGCACAAGTAGATAGTTTAAAAATCAACCACATGGGAATGCCCGGCTTGGCGACAGCAAAGAAGGTA
>CAYQRA010001114.1:0-1889 GCA_964419315.1 uncultured Saprospiraceae bacterium
GCTGGCGTCAAAACCATAGTTTTTCTGAAACTGAATAAAACCTAGAGAGCTTTGGTCAGAAACACCAGCTCCTGCCAAACCAAAATCATTATCATTTAGAACGGCCAAATCACCATTTGGCAAAAGCGCTAAACCTTCTGGTTTATCACTTGGTAGATAATTGATCGAAGGTAAGTTCAATACTTTGGTTTTGTGTACGGGGCGGATATTGGCAGCAGCCAATTCACTGGCAGTCATCATTTCCAAGGTTTTATCACTCGGTCCAGTCGAAGTCATTTTAGAAGAAAGCGCAGTACCAAGTACATTAGTGGCTCCTTCCAAGCGAATTTCATAGACGTATTTTTTTCCAGTATTGCCATCATTAGGTTTTGAAGAATCGCGCTCTAGAACATAGAATTTTCCATTTCCAGCATACACGGCATCTCCGATTTTGTCTACTCTAGAAAGACCAACTCCAGCTTCGCGATTCCGCTCTAGGAGGTAAACAAACTCTTTTACGGGTTGCCCAGAATTGCGGTCAATTCCTAGAATACGAATCACGTCAGATTGGTTTCGGACTTCCGCAGCACCTGGATTTTCAATAGGGCTTTGGATAAAAGCATAAATGATGTCTTCCTCGCTATCAAAAGCAATCGCTTCAAAGCCACGATTGGCTCGGCGATTATTATAAACTTCAGGTAAAGTTTCGGTTCCATAAAAGCCAGGCGCTTGTGGAGTAGTTCCCAATAGTGAAGTTCCCTCCGGTACAAATCTGTCGATTAAAGTTCCTTGCGCATCAAAGTGATAGATCGCTGGGCGGTATTCATCACACAACCAGAAATGAAAATCAGGGGTACGAATCACTCCTTCAAAATCACCTCCAAATGGATCAAATTCTAAAGCTTGATAATCCACTCCATTGACAGAATAATCTGCGTTGGGGTAAAAAGTAGCATCGGTTCGAGTTACTGGTGTTTCATCAAATCCGGGGATATTTCCACGACCAGAAATTGGCGTATTATCCGCTTGTTTTAGATAGATTTGATTGGCATCAGGGAAAACCATATCCAAACTTGGGATATAATTTAACTTCACTAAACGCGCTTGATAATTTGGTAGTTTAAACGGTCGAAGATTGGTCAAAGAACCTGCAGCTGCTCTGCTTACAGTACTTTCATTGGGGCCACGATCTGGCACTGCCCAGAAAGACCATTGATTGGGAGTAGAAGTCAAAGGATCATAGCAAAGTCCAGAGAATCCACCTAACTGAATGGTTGGATTATCATATTTGGGGGTTCCCAAATCAAAGGCTCCCCACCAAGGAATTTCATTTAATAATTGCTCTTGTAGTTTAGGTGCGCCTTTGTTGTGATCTTTGTATCCGAGTGCCAAAATATCCAAAACAGTTCTGGCATTTATATCGACAACTACGATCGCATTATTTTCCTGACAAGAAACATAAGCATAAGCTCCATCAGCAGAAAGTGCAATGTATTCTGGTTCTAGATCTTGGGCTACCGTTTGTTGGCCGTCATTGCCAAAAATACGAATGCCTTTATTGATCAAATACATTTTCTTATCGTTAAAACCTGCAAAAGAAATCTGGCTAACTTCTGGATTCATCACCCCACCAGCAAGATTAACAATGGTAACGGATCCTTCAGGATCAACTTGGTATTCATCATCCGGTTCGCCTTCGTTTGCACAAACGATAGTCGTACCATCTTCCGTAAAAGTCAACATATCTGGAAGTGCACCCGCACTTACTTGATTCAAGAAATTACCATCTGTGTCAAATAGTACAATCGTTCCATCAGCTTGTTTATTATCATTTTGGATCGCGACCGCCACTATGCCGCTATGCACAGATACACTGTTTGCGGCACCACCATAAATGGTACAATCAATCG
>CAYQRA010001115.1:0-1883 GCA_964419315.1 uncultured Saprospiraceae bacterium
TAGTTAAGCGTTTTTTACTAGCGTGAACCTCCTTTGTCGGTTTCTTCTTTTTGGTTGACTTACACAAGGGATTTGTCAGAGAACCAAATTCTAAAAGAGAAGAAAACCAAAGAAGGGGCCAAAATGATTGGGTAAGTTGGTTTCCTTTTTAAGTTTTTAAATAGCTGATTAATAATGCTTTATATATTTGTATGGGGTGTTTATTGATAAAAAAAATGGGAGGGGAGCGCAGGTTTTTGATAATAGAATAGAGTGATTGTTGGCCTATATTTGTAATGTAATCGGAAGGAAAAAAAACGATTATAAGAGAGCAATTAATAAAAAACAAAACACAAAGAACATGAGAGATTCAAAAAACACTTTAGCACAAACGGCACAGAAATTATCAAAGGCACAAATCATTGCTAGCCTAGTTGCCAAGAACTTAAAAGGTGGAACTGGTGGATGCCCTCCTCCAAGACTAAGCCGAGCTTGTCCTCCTCCAAGACTTTAATACCACGGTCTTTTAAGTCATCAAGACAAAAGACTTTGTCTAAGAAATAACAACCTGACCTTTAAAAAAGCCCATTCGTGAGAATGGGCTTTTCTATTTTGGGTGATTAATATAGGATAGCTCTTGAAGCACTTGCAAACAATTTCTCTATTATCAAACAGCTTCTTTGATAAAATCAATGCATATTTCTTATTTCAGCGTATTTAGTATAAGTGTCAAACCACCTAATCGCTACTTCTTCTCCCAGTTCTTCATAAACAAGCGGAATCAATTCTTCCACTAGAATCTCCTCGCTTCGCTCGGTTCCAAGGTTTTTCTCATTTACAAAAAATTTGAAAAGCGGAGGCGGGTGATGAATATAGCGACCAAAGTTTTTATTGCAAAAATCAGTATACTGCTCGGTGACTAAGATAAAACAGTGCCACATCTCGTCCAATACTACCATGCCATTCCAAATCGTAATATCTGGGGTCTCTGGATCTTTTTGGCGGCGATCGTCTAGGGTGGCCGTGAGCCATAGGTAGTTAAGTACATCCTCAAAGATTAACTCTGCTTCAGCTCCAGCAATTTTGTATTGAAATTCAAACCTACTCAGGGCTTCTAGGTTGCGATAGTTGATGAATTCTGCCAGTGGTTTTGTCATAAGTATTAATTCGTTTTTTACTTGCTATTGGCCAAGGTAACAGGGAAGATAATCACTTTACGAACCTTCCTTTGGTCGCTTGATTACATGAATCTCTGTTTGATCGATTTCTGCCCAGCTTTTTATGGCATTAGCAAGTATTTATAGTTCCTAGCTTGGATGCAGTTTGTGCCTGCATTAGCTATAGATTGGAATATTTTGCATTAAGGTTTTTGAGGAATGTTCCTGATCAATTTAGGTGACCAGGGTGCGGGTAAGCGTCTATTAAATTTAAGATTAGTTTTTTGATATTCAAACAACTTTATCAAATAAATAGAATAGGCGCGCCAGAAATAGTTTTGGTCCTGTTGATTTCAATACCTTTACCTTGCCCTATGGAAGAATTGGATGAAAAGATGTTGATGAAAAAAAGGATACAAAGAATTAGAAAGGAGTTTGGGGGAGCGGGCGGGGGTAGTTGCCCTTGATTTCTTTTGTTGGATTAGGAGCAAAAAAAAAGTCGTGCTATCCTTTAGAGGGGGAGCACGACTTTTTAAACAAATTATAATCCCATGAACATATCCGAATGAATGGGCAGTTAATGCAAGCTTTTCCTCTGATTCCTATCCTAAAACTGCCGGGGCTTTTTAAAACGATAAGCCTAATCGCTATATTATTAATCAAGTGAGCATAATTTGAAAAAATAGTGAGAGAGATATTATCCCGATTCTTAAGAAAAGTAGTCGAGATAATATCACTCACTACTAA
>CAYQRA010001116.1:0-1883 GCA_964419315.1 uncultured Saprospiraceae bacterium
TCGGCATTTAAATTATCTAGTAAATAAATACCGCCACTTGGATCCCAAGTAGAAACCACCATTCGACCATCTGCCAAAAAATCCATGCCTCCTACTTTCGGTTGAAAATCATCGGGTCGTGCTTGACTAAGGGTAAAAGCCGGATGCACCGAGTTGAGTGGAAGTTTATCTCCAGGCACTTGAATGGTCGCCGCGATGGATAGATTTTTTTCCATTTGTTTGGGACGATCTTTGGCGAGATGGCCAAACATTTCGCGGGGAACTACTTCGAATGCAACCTCCCCTAAAGGCTTATATTGAAAGACTAAACTTTTGCCTCCATATCCCTGAAAATAATCAATCCTAATCGGATGGAAACCTGGTTTGAGGGCAATTTTTCCGTCTTTGATATCGGCTCCGTGTGGTCCGTCGTGGTTGATGACTAGTTTATCATCGATAAATAACATAGAGCCATCATCACTGATAAGCCTAAAATTATAAACCCCTTCTTCTTTAATGGTTAGATAGCCCTGTAAGAAAATAGCAGCGTTATCATCCATGCTTACCATATTGGTTTGACTAATCGCTACATCTGGAATAATGCCCGCTGAAGTTAGTCTGCCGCCAGAGCGAGTATCTGCCAATTTGCTTAGGTTTTTATTATAACTATACATTTTAGTCACTAGTCCGGGAAATAAATCTTCCTCTTTGATATCTTTATTTCCGTATACATAATCTGCTGCTTCGGGAGCGGTGGAACTTCCTTCGTCTCCTTTGTCATTTGGGTCCATTGCTAGGATATAAGCGACCATTGTATGCAAATCTTCGTCTGGTACCTTTGGATGTGCGCTCATTACTTGTGGCCCCCAAACGCCGCTGCCACCTACTTTGATTTTGTTAGCAAGCATGGCAATATTATCGTCAGTCGTAGTATACTTCTCAGCAATGGCTTTGTAAGAAGGGCCGATGGTTTTGCGATTGGTATTGTGGCAACTTCGGCAGTCACTGCGCGCAATTAATTTAGCACCACTGGGTGAATCAGCACTTTCAACTGCTGGTTTATTTTCATTTTCGATGAGTGGTTCTTTGATAAAAGGAGTGGTGAGGGTTGTGGTTTTATTATTGTTTAACAATATGCTTCCGTTTACGGCTACGCCGGAATATTTTCCTAGTTTAACCTCTTTTTCATCCAACAAATTCAAGGTTCCATCCGCTTTAATTTGTTCTTTTACGGAAACAGAATTGACGTTTATTTTTAAACCCACTTGGAAGCCTTCTGGTACATTTTCGGTGGTAAAGATTCTTTGCAAACCAGGGAGTCCACTCTTTGCAGGATGATAAACAGGACGTTCGGAAACCTGGATTGACTTACCGTCGCCGTAGTTAAGTTGGTATATCAGCTCCCCCTGTCCATCCACGATTCGGTGTCCACGGTATTGTACATCGGGAATGATTTCCTTTCCATTTTTCACCAAGTACCAAGGTTCTTCGTAGTCATTGATAAAATAAGCATTACCGACGGAAGTAGGTTGTGGACCATGCGCCGTTGTATATACCGCGCCGTCAAAATCTACATATCCTTTCCAAGCTTTATAGATTGCTGCGGTTTCGGTATTATAAGATACCAAGAAGTCGGGAGCGAGGGAGAGCGTAATCATCCTTGGCTGTAGATCCATGACGGATCGAAAAATCCATGGTTGGTTAGCGTCCTCGAAAGAGATAGATTTATCTGTACTTGCTCCATTGGTAGTTGGATCGTTTTGGCAAGCAAAGAGGGTGAGTAGGAGGAACAGGAGAATATAACTGTATCTCATGAAGGATGTTTTGGTAGTTAAGAACAAAATATTTGGTGGTCTTAGTGTAAAATTTGCACTAATCTACTAAAACACTGGGTTTTTACCTAA
>CAYQRA010001117.1:0-1883 GCA_964419315.1 uncultured Saprospiraceae bacterium
GAAATACAAGCACTTACAACTAATATCAACCTCCATTTTAAAACAACTTCGATAACATGAAAAAAGCTAGTGATCCTTGTGGTCTCTAGCTTTTTTTGTTAGCTTCTCCCATCAACAAAGAAAAGTCAGGTTCCAAAGAACCTGACTTTCTGAACAGAGCTGTTTTCAAAATTAAATTTCGCTATTTACTTGGTGCTTTATATTCCCAAAAGGTTGCCCAGCCCCAAATATTTTATCAGCCTCTCAATTGGGCCATTAACTTTTAAGGACTCTCTTGGGAAAATCTAGTATCTTTTGAACTGTCCGCTCAGTGACAAAGCTCCCTTTCTTGCCCATATTTACCCAAAAAACAGCTCTTGTGATACTCTTGTGATATTTTCGTGATTGCTGTGGGATACTGATTTTCTATATTTGTTATCGTTAACCAAAGCAAAGTAACATTGCTAATTCTTTCAACTTTTGATTTGCTGCTTTTTTGTTGTTAGAGAACAACCCTAAATAATTCATTTCAAAAGCTTTTTTCAATTTTTAAATCAATAATCCTGTTGGTTTACTGTTCCCAGTAAGCCTGGCTAATTATTGCCTCAAAGAATCATTTTTTAACCGCAAAACATTGAAAAGATGACAAAGTCCTACCTTCAACAAACGCTATTTTTAATCATGGCGTTTTTTATGCAAACCAATCTACAGGCGCAGTGCGAAACGGGTGTTTCGATTACCAGTGCCAATGGAGATAAGGTCGTCTATACCTGTCCCGGCGATGGGCAAGACGACATCATCGAATTTGACAATACTCATACTGGTAGTGCCAATTTCGTTTATGTAATTACTGATGACAATAATGTCATTATTGGTATTCCTCCGGGCAATACCCAAAACTTCGAGGGCGCTGGTACTGGCGTTTGCCGCGTTTGGGGTTTTTCTTACACTGGAGATATTTTAGCAACACCAGGAGAATCTATTTTTTCTACTTTCTTCTCCAACGGATGCTGGGCGATCTCTAATGATTTTCTAACCGTATCTCGAAGTATGCCTGATGGAGGTACCGTTTCGATGCCAAGTGGTGCCACCGAGAGAACCGTTTGTGCTTCTGACGGCTATGATGATAAAGTGGTATTTACCAATCAAAATGCTTCTAACTCTGCTTATCAGTATGTAATCACAGATGACCAAAATAATATCCTTGGCCTTCCGGGCAATAGCCTCAACTTCGAAGGGGTACCTCCTGGCGTTTGCCGTGTATGGGGATTGGCCTATACTGGAAGCATCATTGCAGGTATGGGTGATAATGCCGCTACTGCCACACTGACGGATGGCTGTTGGGATTTATCGGACAACTTTATTGCCATTACTCGTATCGACGTAGTGGGGGGAAGAGTAGAAGATAGCAATGGACAAAATGTACTATTTACCTGTCCAGGTGATGGTGTAGATGATATCGTTTCTTTTACCCATCAAACTTCTTCTAGTGCCAATTATGCTTATTTCATTACCGATGAAAATAATTTCGTATTAGGCGTTCCTCCAGGGAATAGCCAAAACTTTGAAGGCGCTGGTGCAGGTGTCTGCCGCGTATGGGGAATCTCCTATACTGGAACTTTGAACATCTATCCTGGCGATTTGGCAACCGACAAATCTTTAAGTTCTGGATGTTTTGACCTTTCTGATAATTTTATCGAAGTCAACAGAACTGGACAAGATGCAGGAATGGTGATGATGCCTTCTGGTGCAACCACTCGCTATACTTGCCCAGGTGATGGCGTAGATGATATCGTAATGTTTGAATCTACCAGTACTGCTAGCAACTACCAATATGTAGTAACAGATGATCAAAATAATATCCTTGGATTGCCTCCAGGGAATAGCCAAAACTTTGAAGGTGC
>CAYQRA010001118.1:0-1881 GCA_964419315.1 uncultured Saprospiraceae bacterium
GTAGGATGGCGCGAGCGATGGCGATGCGTTGGCGTTGGCCACCAGAGAGTTTTACGCCACGTTCGCCCACAAGGGTTCCCAATTGCTCTGGGAAAGTAGAAATAAACTCCCAAGAGTTTGACTTCTTGGCCGCTTCGATAACTTCTTCCTCTGTGGCATCCGGTTTTCCGTATAAAATATTTTCCCGAATCGTTCCGCCAAAAAGCAAAACTTCCTGAGGTACGATAGCGAGGTTGCGACGGTAGTCCGTGATTTCATAATCAAAAATGCTTTCACCGTCTACCCTAATATCTCCAGACTCTAGGGTATAAAATCTTTGCAAGAGTTGGACAATGGTAGATTTTCCAGAACCACTCGGTCCGACTAATGCGACCTTTTGTCCAGCACGGATCGTTAAATCAATTCCTTTTAAAACTGGAATATCTTCTCGGGTAGGATATCGAAAATGGACATTTTTGTAAATCACATTTCCTTGAATTGCTTTTTGTATTTGACCTGGTTCCCGCACGACTACCTCTCCATCCATTTTTAGGATTTCTCTAATTCGTTCCGTCGCACCGATGGCTCCTAATAATTCAGAATAAAAATTTCCGAGCCCCGCAATAGAAGCGCCAAGGATTCCAGTATAAAACACAAAACTGATTAATTGCCCTACTGTAATTTCTCCAGCTTCTACCATAATAGCAGCTTGCCAAATAATAAAAAGTAAAGCACCAAACAACATGGTAACAATAAACACAGAAAAAACGGCCCTACCTTGGGCAAACTTCATGGCGATAGTTACCACCTTATCTATGGAAGCACCATAACGCTTGGTTTCAAAATATTCATTGGTAAAAGATTTGACCGCTTGGATGGATTGCATAGTCTCACTAAGGATCGTATTGGTATTGGCTAGTTCGCTTTGCCGTTGTTTAGAAAGTTTTCGAATATAGCGGCCAAAAATAATCGCGCCAATGACGATAACTGGAAAAGTACTCAACATGATTAGCGTCAGCTTAGGAGTATTATATCCCAAAAAAGCAAGTCCAACGATTAGAATAATAACTTGTCGGAGAAACTCTGCTAAAGTGATTGAAAAGGCCGAATACAATTTTTCTACATCTGCCGTGATCCGACTGATTAATTCTCCTACTCTACTTTTTTCAAAGAATACAATCGGTAAGGAAACGAGTTTTTCATACAAAGCTTTTCTAATATCAGCAATTCCTCTTTCGCTCACTCTTGCAAAAAGCATGACTCGGGCATAAGAGACAAAACCCTGTACAAATAAAATGACAATCATTACCAAACCTATTTCCCTTAGCGTCATTCCATTATAAATCTCCTCTCCTTGAGCGAGATCTATCGTGTCTCCGACCAATTTGGGGAATATCATAAATACCAAACTGGATAAAAACAATAGGATCAATCCACCAATAAAAGACCAAACATAGGGTCGGATATATACAAATATCCCTAATGCTTCTCGAAATTTTTCGCGAGTCAGTACTTTATCCTCTGGGAGGTCTTCTACGTCAGAATTATTTCTTCTTGCCATTAATAAGTATTGTATGAAAATTGAGCTTCGCTTTTCATTATACAAGATGCTCAATTATTTAGAGTGCAAAAATACCTATAATAAACAGCATTGGAGATGTTTAGTTGGGGGAGATTGTCGGGGAAAAGTAAATTTAACGCCTATTCGGGATGTGAAAAACCTAGGAATCCAGCAAAGTAGCAAAGAGAATAGGTTTTATAGCAATTGCTTACTTTCTACTTCTTGGCGTCAAGAGGGCTTAAGTTAATAAGGAAGTTGTTTAAAAAGCCCTTAATGATTTCTTGATAAGTCATTGACAACCAATAACTTCAGCTATTTTTGGTCACCGTAGCTTTGGCTAC
>CAYQRA010001119.1:0-1072 GCA_964419315.1 uncultured Saprospiraceae bacterium
AGCCAAAGCTTTAGAAACTGAGGCTGGCGATAAAAAAGCCAAAGGCACCACTTCTACCGAAGAATTTGTGGCCTCCTTAAAAAAGCCCAGAAAAATCATGTTATTGGTTCCTGCGGGCAAAGTGGTGGATATCGTTATTGATAATTTACTCCCCTATCTCGACCAAGGAGACTTGATTATTGATGGAGGAAATTCTTTCTTTGCAGATACCGACCGACGATCTATCTCCTTAGAAGAAAAAGGCATCCGATTTTTGGGAGTTGGTGTTTCTGGCGGTGCGGAAGGTGCTCGCCGAGGACCAAGTATTATGCCCGGCGGCAGTAAAAGTGCTTATGAAGTCGTCGCTCCAATCCTCGAAAATGTTTCGGCCAAAGTCAATGGCGATCCTTGTGTCGCTTTTATGGGCAATGGCTCTGCAGGACATTATGTCAAAATGGTTCATAATGGAATTGAGTATGCCATCATGCAATTGATTGCAGAAAGCTATGACCTACTCAAAAATATTGCTGGCCTTTCCAATCAACAAATGGGCGATACTTTCTCCGCATGGAACAAAGCGGAACTAGAATCCTTCCTAGTAGAAATCACCGCTGAAATTTTTTACCAAAAAGACGAATTGGCCGAAGGGGATCTTTTGGACGCCATTTTAGATAAAGCCAAACAAAAAGGAACCGGTAAATGGACTTCTCAAACGGCGATGGATTATGGTATTCCAGTTCCTACCATTGATTCGGCGGTGACCATGCGTGGGATGTCTTCGCTAAAAGCAGAACGAGTATTAGCTAGTGAAATATTGCAAGCCAATACCAATGCCAATACGGTTGATACCTCGGCTTTTACAGAAGACATGAAAAAGGCATTGCTTTTTTCAACGATTATCAGTTATGCCCAAGGACTCAGTTTGCTCAAAGAAGTATCCGAAGAAAAAAATTATGAACTTGACCTAGAAGCCATCGCCCGAATCTGGCGAGGTGGATGTATTATCCGCGCTTCTCTACTCGAGGATATCCGCAAGGCTTTTGTAGCTGATCCTGCGGTCAAAAATTTGATGGCTTCTCCCATCTTTTCCACC
>CAYQRA010001119.1:1082-1879 GCA_964419315.1 uncultured Saprospiraceae bacterium
AGCCTCTCTGAACTGCAAGCGAGTTGCCGCAAAGTAGTCAAACAAGCGATTGATGCTGGCATTCCGGTATTAGCCCTCTCCAGTGCGCTGAGTTATTTCGATGCTTATCGCCGTGCCAGACTTCCACTTAATATGACCCAAGCACAACGGGATAATTTTGGATCACATACTTATGAAAGAACGGATCGAACAGGTGTTTTTCATACGGAATGGGGAAGTTAAGAGTAGGTTTAAAACGCTAATACCGATTTACAAAAAACATAAAAACCATGGACATTTTCTTGCAAGCAGCGATCGAGGAAGCTCAAAAAGGATTAGCGGAAGGAGGCATTCCGATTGGAAGTGTCTTGGTGCATGCGGGAAAAATAATTGGCCGAGGGCACAACCGTAGAGTGCAAAATGGAAGCTGTGTTTTACATGGAGAAATGGACGCATTGGAAAATGCGGGAAGACTGCCTGCTAAGGTCTATCAAGAATCGGTTATGTATACAACACTCTCTCCATGTTCGATGTGTAGCGGAGCGATTTTGCTGTATGGAATTCCCAAAGTGGTGATTGGTGAGAATGTTACTTTTATGGGCGAAGAAGAACATCTGCGGAGCCGAGGCGTGGATATCCAAGTTGTGGATGATGAAACTTGCAAAAGCATGATGAATGCTTTTATTGCGGATCGGCCGGAATTGTGGAATGAGGATATTGGCGTTTAGCTAGCTGTACTCGGGGCCTTTTATCTTGATTTTATTCACAAGGAGGCTAATACTTTTCTTAGTTTTTTCAAAAAATACAGTGCCCTTAAA
>CAYQRA010001120.1:0-1877 GCA_964419315.1 uncultured Saprospiraceae bacterium
TTCAAATGTGATATTCTCATCAGTGATGAGCATCAAGTGCTGAATCATAATACGAGAAGCTTCTTTGATCGCATCTTCAGGATGGATAGTACCATCTGTCAAAACGGTGATTTCTAATTTTTCGTAATCGGTACGTTGGCCAAGACGAGTATTAGAAACTTTATAAGAAACATTTTTGATTGGCGTGTAGATAGAATCAATTGGAATTACTCCGATTGGTGCATCCTTAGGAAGGTTTTCATCCGCAGGCACATAACCACGACCTTTGGTGATGGTAAACTCCATCTCTAGATTTACAAAAGGCTCCATGCGACAGATCAAAAGATCTGGATTCATGATTTTAAATACATTGGTATGCTCTTCGATATCTCCAGCCCGAAATTCTTCCTTACCATTGATGGTGAGGTAAATTTTCTCTGTAGAAACATCCTCATCTGCAATGAGTTGTTTTATTCTAACCTGCTTCAAATTCAATACAATATCAACGACATCTTCAACGACACCGCGGATAGTAGAAAATTCGTGTTCAACACCTGCAATACGGACAGCAGAGATAGAAAAGCCTTCTAAAGAAGAAAGCAATACTCTACGTAGAGAGTTTCCTACTGTTTGTCCAAATCCAGGTTCAAGAGGTTTAAATTCAAAGGTACCCTCAAAATCAGTGGCTTTTTGCAAAAGGATTTTGTTGGGCTTCTGAAAGTTTAAAATACTCATATGAGAAATTCTTTGATGAAGGGTTAAATAAGGAGGTGCGAAAAGCAAAAAGTTTGACCATAACAGCAAGTTATGGTCAAACTCCTTAAATTTTTATTTCGAGTAAAGTTCGACGATTAACTGTTCATTGATCTTCTCAGGAATTTGGTCCCGTTCTGGTAAAGCGAGGAAGACTCCTTGCATACGAGTAGGATTCCATTCCAACCAACCGAAGTTACGAACGTCTGATTTGCCAGTTACACTATCTTGAATAACTAAGAGGTTTTGAGATCTTCCTCTTACCGTGATAACATCACCGATTTTCAAAGTAGCAGAAGGTACATTAGTCAAGATACCGTTTACTAGGATGTGCTTGTGAGAAACCAACTGTCGAGCAGCTCTTCTTGTTGGAGCAATTCCCAAACGAAAGACAGTATTATCTAATCTGGATTCTAGCAATTGTAGCAATACTTCACCAGTAACTCCTTTTTTACGAGTTGCTTTTTCGAAAGTATTTCTAAACTGACGCTCTAATACACCGTAAGTGTATTTAGCTTTTTGCTTCTCCATCAACTGTGTTGCATAATCAGAAGACTGTTTTCTACGACGGCTATTACCGTGCATTCCAGGGCGATATTTCTTTCTTTCGAAAGCTTTGTCAAAGCCGAAAATAGCTTCTCCAAATGCTCTGGCTTTCTTCGATGTAGGTCCTGTATATCTTGCCATTATAAATTGACTTTTTTAATTTTATTTGAGCTGGTCAAAAGAAGATTAAACTCTACGACGTTTTGGTGGACGACAACCATTGTGAGGAATTGGAGTAGCATCCTGAATTTTGCTTACTTTGATTCCGGCTACATCGATAGCACGGATAGCAGCTTCTCTTCCAGACCCTGGTCCTTTTACATAAACCTGTGCGGTACGCATTCCTGCTTCGTAGGCAGTTCTAGCAGCTTCTCCAGCAGCAATTTGAGCAGCGTAAGGAGTGTTCTTTTTAGAACCTCTAAATCCTGCTTTACCAGCAGAAGCCCAAGAGATAACTTGGCCAGATTTATTTGTAAGAGAGATGATGATATTATTGAAAGATGCCTGAATGTAGACCAATCCTTCTGGCTCAACTCTTACTTTTCTTTTTTTGACTTTTTTTCCTTTTGCCATGATTTGACGACTATTTAAATATGGTT